>NZ_JBALMS010000027.1:0-46014 GCF_036962205.1 Bacillus sp. JJ664
GTGCATTAGTATTATCAGTAGGATATGCAAAAGACTTTGAAAATACAAAGGTATAACAGACAAATGGAGATCAATACAAACTGAAAGTAATGTAGTAGAAGCTAAAGATATCACCACTGTTATAACAGTAGAAGAACAAAATACGGTGGAAAAAAGTTCAGCAAAACAAGCTTATGTTGTACAAGAAAATGGGACAGGTTTTATTTTGAAAAGAATTAAGAATAAATTATTCGGTTCAACTAATACATGCATTAGTTGTTCAACAAATGATCGACTATTTGGTCATTTTTTTTTCGTTAAATTCCAGTTTAGTTTAAGAAGGACCAAATAGAACTAGCAAATCAAGCTCACATATTGCAACATCTAGTTTCATTATCTACACAACACATTACTTTAAAATTTCTCTCACCTCAAGTATCGGACAAACATAAAATGAGTAGACAAGCGACACCAACAAATCAATAATTCAGAGGGGAGACGATTAAACGTAACCGTTATCTTCTTTGGGAAAGCACTCGATATGAACTATCAATAGGGGGAAGTAAATGAAAATTACAATTGATCCAGGGCATGGAGGTAGTGATTCGGGAGCAGCGGCGAACGGATTAAAGGAAAAAGATATTGTTTTAAATGTAGCAAAGAAATTAAAGTCTATCCTGATAAACGACTATGAAAATGTAAGTATTCAAATGACAAGAGACTCGGACGTTTTTGTTGAATTAAATAAAAGAGCGGACTTAGCGAATGATTGGGGTTCGAATTATTTTGTTTCAATTCATGTAAATGCAGGTGGTGGACATGGCTTCGAAAGTTATATTTACAATGGGAATGTCTCAAGCAATACGATTAATTATCGTTCTATCATTCACGATGAAATTATTTCACAGTTAGGATTTTATGACCGAGGAAAGAAAGAAGCTAATTTTGCGGTACTTAGAGAAACAAATATGCCCGCAGTCTTACTTGAAAACTTATTCATTGATAACAAAGAAGATGCGAATTGGTTAAAAAGTGATGAGAATTTAAAAAGATTAGCGATCGCAACAGCGGAAGGCATTGCAAAAGCATTAAAATTAAAAAAGAAAACATCAACTGACATAAAAACTGGTTATTATCAAGTTGTTACAGGCTCATTTGAAGAAAAAACAAACGCGGAAAAAAGAGTAGAGGAATTAAAAAAAGCAGGTTTTGATTCTTTCATAGAGTTTGAAGAAAAATAAGTAGTTGAATGACAAAAAGATAATTATTTATATCAAAAGCCGCTCCACAATAATATTTGGATTAGAGCGGCTTTTTGTATAGTATTTGCTATTGTTAATATAAATAACATAAACACAATTTAATCATTACTTCAAGTAAGCAGGAAGTAATGATTTTTTTATTGAATAAGTGATATATAAAACTTCAGTAAAATAATGGAATTGATTAGTTCAATTTTACTCCCATTTTTTGTTTCCCCACATTCTTCACAAATAAAATAATAGTTTAATAGGTTTTATTAAAGATGTATCACGTCATATATTTACAATGAAGATAAACACCATGAGGATGTGTTTAGTATGAATCCTATTAAATTACTTAAACCAGTTTCTAATCGTTGGACGGTTTTATTGGCATTTGCTTCACTTGCTGGAATTAGTCAAATGCTTTGGCTTAATTTTGCTCCTTTAATATCTTATTTAAAGTCTCATTTTAATGTTTCAGAATCAGATATTAATTGGCTCTTAACAGTGTTTCCTCTAATTTATATTTTACTCTCGATACATTCTGGTAAAGTAATTGATCGTAGGGGATATAGGTACAGTATATTAATTGGTGGAATCTTTATGTCGGTTTTTGCATGTCTACGAGTTTTCGATTCTAGTTTTTCAATTTTGCTTATAAGTCAAATCGGTATTGCGATTGGACAGCCTTATATACTTAATGCAATTTCGAGGTTAGTTGTTGATTGGTTTCCTAAAAATCAACAGGCTACTGCTACAGGGATAGGGACTGTAGGAATGTTTATTGGAATGGCATTCGCATTAGCTACTACGCCTTATTTTGTAGATCATTTTGGATTTCAACAAACTTTAATGATAATGGCACTTCTGACAATCATTTCAACACTCATTTTCTTCCTTATTGGCATTCCAAATCAAACTACCGTCCAAGAAACTGAAAGCATTCCTAGTTTTCGCAATCAATTTACATTATTTAAGAATAAGCAATTTATTCTACTAAATATCATCTCGTTTTTGGGATTAGGTGTTTTTAATGGATTAACCTCGTGGATTGAACAAATATTAAAACCATACGGTGTTACATCCGAACAAGCTGGTTTAGTAGGTGGTTCATTAATTATTGGTGGAATCATTGGATCAATTATTATACCGGTACTCTCAGATTTAGTTGGGAAGAGAAAACCATTTATATTAATAACAATCATTTTTCCATTACTTCTAACTTATCCCCTTTGTACAAGTGGTCATTTAACGGTTCTTCTGATACTTGGTAGTTTGCTAGGATTCTTTTTCTTACCTGCTTTTGCATTATTACTTTCAGTTACAGAAGAATTAGTTGGTGAAAAACAATCAGGTGCAGCGACAAGTCTTTTATTAATGGCTGGGAATCTCGGAGCCGTCATTGTCATTGCAGCAATGCAAATTGTGAAAGGGGATCACTCTACTTGGATTCATTCAGTATATTTTGTTTTGATTCTGCTATTCATGTGTTGCGGCCTTACATTTTACTTTAAAGAAAAGCCCATTATATTTGATGATAATCATATTGAAATATAAAATTTATAAAATATGAACATCTACGTAATATCTCTTTAAGCTAAAGCTCTACTTAAATCAAATCAACTAAACTAATTTTCTCATTTTCCTTAAAAAATGATAAACTATCCTAAGCATAAACTATCTTCGAAAACATAATAAGGAATGAACTGATAATGAATATTTATAATATGATTGAAAACATGGCCAATAATAGACAAGCTAAAAATATTGCATATGTGTATGAAGGCGAGAGTTCAACTTATGATGAATTAATATTGCAAACGAATCGTTTTGCTAACGAATTAATCAATAGAAATATTAAAAAAGATGACAAGGTTGCTATTTTACTTGGAAACTCACCAGAGTTTATTCAGGCTTATTTAGCAGTTTTAAAGCTTGGAGCAATTGCGGTACCTTTAAATCCTGCATTTACTGAGCATGAATTAATATATATTATAAATGATGCGAATGTTAAGCTTGTTTTTGCAAAACAAGAACAACAAGATAAATTATTGAGTGTAAAGAGTTCTTGTCCAAAATGTGGGCATGTCATTTCAATTGAACAAGTAAACCAACAAATAATTAGTCATGATTCATATATCATGCCAGAATTAAGTGAAAATGATCCTGCAGTTATTTTGTATACTTCAGGGACAACTGGAAATCCGAAGGGGGCGGTTATTACCCATCATAATATTATAGAAAATGTGAATGATTTTTCTTCGATGATCGAGTTACATGAATCTGATAAAATGATAGCGGTATTGCCTATGTTTCACTCTTTTTGTTTAACAATTTGTGTAAACATGATTTTGTTAAATGGAGCGACAACAATTATCGTACCAAAATTCAATCCAATTGAATTAGTTGACATCACTAAAAATGAAAAAGCAACATTAATTGCAGCTGTTCCAACAATTTATAATGTTTTAGATCAATTAGCTAATGTCACACCTGAAGATTTTACAAGTTTAAGAGCTTGTATTTCGGGTGGTTCATCTATTCCGATTGAACTACTTGAATCTTTACAAGAAAAGTTTAAGATAAATATGTTAGAAGGATATGGTTTATCAGAAACATCACCAGTTTTAACATTTAATCCTTATGGTGGACTTTGTAAGCCTGGATCAGTTGGTGTTGATTTACCTAGTGTAAAAACAAAAATCTTCAACGAAAAAGGCGAGGAAGCTTTAGTTGGTGAAATAGGAGAAGTAGTAGCAAAAGGACCAAATGTAATGAAGGGTTATTACAATAAGGTAGAAGAAACTGAAAAAGCATTTAATAATGGCTGGTTCAAAACAGGCGACCTCGGTAAGAAAGATGAAGATGGTTATTTATTTTTATTAGATCGAAAAAAAGACGTAATTATAACGAATGGATATAATGTGTATCCAAGAGAAATTGAAGAACAATTATATAAGCATCCAAATATTATTGAAGCAGCCGTTGTGGGCAAGCCTGATATAGTAGTAGGGGAAATTGTTTGCGCGTATCTTGTAGTGAATCAAGATCTAAAAGAAGAAGAAATCAAAAACTTTTGTCATAAATATTTGATCCATTATAAAGTTCCAAAGCAAATTTATTTTATGAATGAGTTACCTAAAAATAGTACAGGGAAAATTTTAAAAAGAAACCTTCGATAAACTGATTGAAAACCGCAGTTATGATCTAGCTGCGATTTTTTTTTAGAATAATAATCTGAAAATATTGAAGTTTAGTAATTATTAGCATATAATTGAAATAGATACTAGTTTATTAGAGATTAAGCATAAGAGGTAATAGTACATGGCAGAGCAAAGTCTACGAATTGGTCGAACAGCAATGATGCTTGCTTTGACTGAAGAAGAAGAACTAATTAATCTTAATGAAAATGTCGTTTGGTGTGTTGGTAAAGTTGGTACAATGGATTCTCAAAAAATTGTAGCTGCAATTGAAACCGCTGCCAAACAAAATGGTGTAATAAATGGAGCTTTGTATAGGGAAGTTCATTCATTATATCATGCAATTTTAGAAGCTATTCAAGGTGTCACAAGAGGTCATTTGCAATTAGGTGGTGTACTCAGAACAGTTGGTCTTAGATTTGCTGTTGTTAGAGGAAAACCTTATAAAAATGCGAATGAAGGTGACTGGATTGCTGTAGCATTATACGGTACAATCGGTGCGCCGATAAAAGGATCTGAGCATGAATCTGCTGGTCTTGGTATCAATCATATTTAAATGCCCATAGTGTAGTAGAGATTATAGGGGGCTATGTTTCGTAAATTTTTATTTACGTTGCATAGCCTCTTTCTGTGTTTTTAACCAAATTTGGAGGTGCTGGAATGGTTACGTTAACAGGTAATAGTTTAACAATGGATCAAATGAAACGAATTTTATTTGAGAATGTTTATGTGCAAGCAAGTGATGACAGCTTACATGCTGTTAAAAAATGCAGAGAAAAAGTAGAGCAAATCGTTGATAATGGCGAGGTTGTTTATGGAATAACAACTGGATTCGGTAAATTTAGTGATGTATTTATTGCAAAGGAAAATGTTTCTGCTCTTCAATATAATTTGATTGCTTCTCATGCTTGTGGAGTAGGAGAACCATTCCCTGAGTTAGTTTCAAGAGCGATGTTAGTCCTTCGTGCAAACACAATGTTAAAAGGTCATTCTGGTGTTCGTTTAATTGTTGTTGAAAAATTACTTTCATTAATTAATGCACATATTCATCCTGTGATTCCATCTCAAGGATCACTTGGAGCTAGTGGAGATTTAGCACCATTATCGCACTTAGCATTAGTTTTACTTGGTGAAGGTGAGGTTTACTATAAAGGTAACAGAATGGACACAAAAGAAGCTCTAGCAAAAGAAGGAATTTCACCGATTACTTTAGAAGCTAAAGAAGGGTTAGCTCTAATTAATGGTACGCAAGCAATGACAGCGATGGGCATTTTAACGTATATCGAAGGTGAGGAACTTGCTTATCAAAGTGAATTAATTTCTTCGATTACATTTGAAGCTCTACAAGGAATTACAGATGTATTTGATGAAAGAATTCATTTTGCTCGTGGATTTAAGGAGCAAATCCAAGTAGCTGAGCGCTATCGAAACATTTTATCGACGAGTCAATTAACAACTAAACAAGGTGAAATTCGTGTGCAAGATGCGTATACATTAAGATGTATTCCTCAAGTTCATGGAGCAAGCTGGCAAGTACTTAATTATGTGAAAGAAAAATTAGAAATAGAAATGAATGCGGCAACAGATAATCCATTATTATTTGGTGATGATGTGTTTTCAGGTGGGAACTTCCATGGTCAGCCGATCGCATTTGCGATGGACTTCATTAAATTAGGTATCGCAGAATTAGCCAATATTTCTGAGCGTAGAATTGAGAGATTAGTTAATCCTCAATTAAATGATTTACCTGCATTTTTAAGTCCAGAGCCTGGTTTACAATCTGGTGCGATGATCATGCAGTATGTAGCAGCGGCGTTAGTTTCTGAAAATAAAACGTTAGCTCATCCTGCAAGTGTAGATTCAATTCCTTCATCAGCTAACCAAGAAGACCATGTAAGTATGGGAACAATTGGGGCGCGTCATGCTTATCAAATACTGCAAAATGCAAGAAGAGTATTAGCAATTGAATGTATTTGTGCAATGCAAGGTGTTGAGTATAAAGGTGTTGAAAAAATGTCTGTCATCACACGTAGATTTATGGAGGATGCACGTAAAACTGTACCTTCAATTACAAAGGATCGCGTGTTTTCAACTGATATTGAAAAATTAACTAGTTATTTAAAAGAGAATTTCGTCTCAGATCGTTTTGTCGGACAAAAACAAATATAAAAAAAGGTGGGTAATCAAATGGAACTGATTAAAGGAGCACTTAAAGCACCAACGGGAACTGAATTAAATACAAAAGGTTGGGTTCAAGAAGCAGCACTTCGTATGTTATTAAATAACTTAGACGAAGAGGTAGCAGAAAGACCTGAAGATTTAGTTGTGTATGGTGGTATTGGGAAAGCAGCAAGAAACTGGGAAAGCTTCGATGCAATTGTTGAGTCTTTAAAAAAGTTAGAAAATGATGAGACTTTATTAGTTCAATCTGGTAAACCGGTCGCAATTTTTAAATCACATGAAGATGCACCACGAGTATTATTAGCTAACTCGAATTTAGTTCCAAAATGGGCTACTTGGGAGCATTTCCGCGAATTAGATGAAAAAGGATTAATGATGTATGGTCAAATGACAGCAGGAAGCTGGATTTATATTGGAACGCAAGGTATTCTTCAAGGAACTTACGAGACATTTGGAGAAGCGGCAAAACAACATTTCGGTGGCAGTTTAAAAGGAACGATTACATTAACTGCTGGACTTGGTGGTATGGGCGGAGCGCAGCCATTAGCAGTAACAATGAATGGTGGAGTTGTAATCGGTATTGATGTTGATGAAACAAGAATTCAACGTCGTATCGATACAAGATATTGTGATGTTCTAACTCATTCATTAGAAGAAGCATTACAACTTGCAACGGAAGCTAAAAATGAAGGCAAAGCGCTTGCAATCGGGTTAGTTGGTAATGCAGCAGAAATTTTACCTGAATTAGTAGCAAGTAACTTTGTTCCAGATTTAATTACTGACCAAACTTCAGCTCATGATCCATTAAATGGTTACTTACCAATTGGAATGACGATGGAAGAAGCAAAAACACTTCGTAAGGAAAATCCAGATGAAATGATCAAACAAGCTAAACACAGTATGGCTGTACATGTTGAAGCGATGTTAGCAATGCAGCAACGTGGAGCAATTACTTTTGATTACGGTAATAATATCCGTCAGGTTGCATTTGATGAAGGCGTTAAAAATGCATTTGATTTCCCAGGCTTTGTACCAGCATTTATTCGTCCATTATTCTGTGAAGGAAAAGGACCTTTCCGTTGGGTAGCTCTTTCTGGAGATCCAGAAGATATTTACAAAACAGATGAAGTTATTCTTCGTGAGTTTGCAGATAACGAGCATTTATGTAACTGGATTCGTATGGCTCGTGAAAAGGTTGCATTCCAAGGCTTACCATCACGTATTTGTTGGTTAGGATACGGTGAGCGTGCTAAATTCGGAAGAATCATTAACGAAATGGTTAAAAATGGGGAATTAAAAGCGCCAATCGTAATTGGTCGTGATCACTTAGACTGTGGTTCAGTAGCATCTCCTAACCGTGAAACTGAAAGCATGAAAGATGGCAGTGATGCTGTTGCTGACTGGCCAATTCTAAATGCACTAATTAATGGAGTGAATGGCGCAAGTTGGGTAAGTGTACATCACGGTGGTGGTGTTGGAATGGGCTACTCTTTACATGCTGGTATGGTTATTGTTGCAGATGGGACAGATGCAGCAGCAAAACGTATCGAAAGAGTATTAACATCAGATCCTGGAATGGGTGTTGTTCGTCACGTTGATGCTGGTTATGATTTAGCAGTTGAAACGGCGAAAGAAAAAGGCGTAAATATTCCAATGATGAAGTAGGTGTAAATGATGAAAGCAGATATATTATTAACAAATATTGGCCAGCTTGTGACAATGGATCACGGTGACGGTCCAGTTCGTGGTAAAGAGATGAATGTTTTACCAGTAATAGAGAACGCAGAAATTGCTTGGAAAGATGGCCAAATTATTTATATTGGTCAAATGAATGAAAGTAAAATTGAAGCAAATGAAGTAATTGATTGCCAAGGTAAATTAGTGACACCTGGATTAGTTGATCCTCATACTCACGTGGTCTATGGAGGATCACGTGAGCATGAAGTAAGCTTGAAGTTACAAGGTGCATCATACTTAGAAATATTAGAAATGGGTGGAGGTATTCACTCTACTGTTAGTCAAACAAAATTGGCAACTCATGAAGAACTGAAACAAAAAACAATTCAACATCTAAATCGTATGCTTTCCTATGGTGTAACGACTGTTGAAGCTAAAAGTGGATATGGACTTGATGAGGAAACGGAATTTAAACAATTAAAAGTTGCGAAAGAGTTACAATCTGAGCACGTGATTGATATTGTTTCTACATTTTTAGGCGCACATGCTGTACCTAAGGATTATAAAGGTAACGAAGAAGCATTTTTAGAGAAAATGCTTTCGTTACTAGATCAAATTAAAGAAGAAGAACTGGCAGAGTTTGTTGATATTTTCGCAGAAACGGGCGTATTTTCAGTTGAACAATCAAGAGAATTTCTTTTAAAAGCGAAAGAAAAAGGATTTCTAGTTAAAATTCATGCAGACGAAATTGACCCGCTTGGCGGAACAGAAATGGCAACAGAAATTGGGGCTACTTCAGCTGATCATTTATGTGGCGCTTCATCTAAAGGTGTAGAAATGCTTGGTGATAGCAATACAATTGCTGTTATTTTACCGGGTACAACTTTCTATTTAAATAAACCTGAATTTGCACCAGCTCGAGAAATGATAGATCAAAATGCAGCAGTTTCATTGGCTACTGATTTTAATCCAGGAAGCTGTCCGACAGAGAATATACAATTAATCATGACCATTGCTATGTTAAAGTTAAAGATGACACCTGAAGAAATTTGGAATGCTGTAACGATTAACTCTTCCTATGCAATTAATCGCGGCGAACAAGCGGGTAAACTAAAAGTTGGACGTATGGCGGATGTTGTGATTTGGAATGCACCTAATTATACGTATGTACCATATCATTTTGGTGTAAATCATGTTCAAACAGTCTTTAAGAATGGAAACTTAGTTGTAAATAGAGGTGTATATGATGTCTCTATCACATCTTAAAAAAGCAGGAGATGCAGTTTTCGTTGATTCATCAGTTACAAAAGCTAATGAAATAGTTACTGCTTGGGATGGAAAAGATGCATCTAATTTTTCAATCATAGGCGTTCCATTATCTAAAACATCTATTAGTCACTCAGGAGCTAGCTTTGCACCTGCATCTATACGTAAAATGCTAAGTAGCTATAGTACGTATCATATTGAAGATGGAATAGACTTGAAAACGTTACGTGTTACAGATTTTGGTGATATCACGATGCATGTCACTGATTTTGAGGAGTCTAGAAATCGTATTAAATCGACGATTGCTGAACTATTGAACCAATTTACAGATACGATGCCGATTATTTTGGGTGGGGATCACGGGATTAGTTTTCCAAGTATCTCTGCATTTGCAGAAGCAAGAGGGAAAGTTGGGGTCATTCAATTTGATGCACATCACGATTTAAGAAATACAAATGACGGTGGCAGGTCAAACGGAACGCCATTTCGTAGTTTAATAGATGAAGGTATTTTAAATGGAGAACATTTAATTCAAATTGGTTTGCGTAATTTTTCCAATAGTGCACCTTATACTGAGTTTGGAATCAGTCATGGTGTCACTATTTATACAATGCGTGATGTGCGTGAATTAGGTATTCAAAAAATTATCCTTGATAGTTTAAATCAATTATCTCAGGAAGTTGATGCTATTTATATTAGTCTCGATATGGATGTGTTAGACCAAGCTTTTGCACCAGGATGTCCTGCAATTGGCCCCGGTGGAATGGATAGTCAAACATTGATTGACGGAATATGTTATCTAGCATCACATCCAAAAGTTTGTGGAATGGATATCGTTGAATTAGATCCTACAATTGATTTCCGTGATATGACTAGTAGAATTGCTGCTCATGTCATATTGAATTTTCTTGTTGAAAAAGTAAAATTGAACCGATAAAAAAAGCTCGTAAACAATAAAAATTGTTTACGAGTTTTTTATTATGTCTTACAAACGTTCACATATTCCTAACAAAAATGGTTTTTACATTCATGATTTTCTTATGATCAACATAGATTTGTAATGGAGTGTGATCATTTTGAAGTATTCAATTAACTTAAACTCAGCATTTAAAGCTTTACTCACTGTAATTGGGGTTAATATATTACTAGTCATTGTTTTATTTTCCTTAGGTTATTTTCTAGATATTCTTCCTGCTTTTACATTGTTTGGCTATAAAATCATTGTGTTCCCTTTGAGTCTATTTGTATTTGTTTTAAGCTTAATTTCTGAAATTAAAGTGAAGAATAAGAGATTGGTTGACATTGAAGGTGAATCAAGTGAAAAGAAAAGTAGAATGGATAAATACCATCAAACTTAAATATGTAAAGATTTGAGGTGAAACTGATGAACCTCGATAAAGAAGTTATTCAAAATGTAAATGAGCGCATTAATATATTAAGAAAAGATCAGAAAGCAGATGGGTCTTGGGAATATTGTTTTGAAGGTTCAATTATGACAGATTGCTTTATGCTCATTCTATTAAATGATTTGGCATTATTAGATAAAGAAAAAGTGTTATGTGAAAAAATTGCAAAAAGGTTAATCAAGTTACAAGAAGAAAATGGCTCTTGGAAATTATATGAAGATGAAAAAAGTGGCAATCTATCCGCGACAGTTCAAGCATATGTTGCATTATTAGTTTCTAAAACATTTGAAAAAGACCATCCAAATATGAAGAAGGCAGAAAAATTTATAATTTCTAACGGTGGACTGGGAAAAGTACATTTCATGACAAAAATGATACTAGCCATACATGGATTCATTGAATATCCATCATTCTTTCATTTTCCGATGAGTTACTTTCTACTCCCAGACAGTTTTCCTCTCAGTTTATTTGAACTAAGTAGTTATGCCCGAGTTCATTTAACCCCAATGATAATATGTATTAACAAACGATATATAATGAAATCAAATCAGCCAATTAATCTAGATTATCTAAATGCTACTAAAGAGATAGAGTGGTTTGATGATGAGAGAGATACATTTTTTCATTTTTTAGTAGAAGAGGGTAAGAAGCTTGCCTCATATCCGCTATATTTTCATGATAAAGGATATGAGAAAGCAGAAAAATTTATATTAGAAAGAATCGAAACAAACGGTACATTTTATAGCTACGCTAGTTCAACATTTTATCTAATTTATGCATTATTAGCACTTGGATACAAAATTAGTTCAATTGAAATCCAACAAGCATTAAGTGGTTTAATCTCATATTCATTTGAAACAGAAGATGGTATTCATATTCAAAATTCTCCCTCACAGGTTTGGGATACAGCGCTACTTTCCTATGCATTACAAGAAGCAGGTGTTCCCACGACAGATACATCAATTAAAAAGTCCGTTGATTACTTAAATAAAAAACAGCAAGTCTTAAAAGGTGATTGGTCGAAGCATGCAAAAAAAATCAGCCCTGGGGGTTGGGGATTTTCGGAAGTTAATTCATTTATTCCAGATAATGATGATACAAGTGCAGCACTAAGAGCATTAACAAGAAGTGCTATGTTAGACCCAACACAACTTGAAAAATGGCAAAAAGGGATTCAGTTTTTATTAGGCTTGCAAAATCATGATGGTGGATGGGGCGCATTTGAAAAAAATGTAACAAATAAATGGTTAACATATTTGCCAATAGAAAATGCCAAGGATGCCATCATTGATCCATCGACCGCAGATTTGACGGGTCGTGTTTTAGAATTTATTGGGAACTATACAACAGTTGAGCCAGAAGATGAACAGGTTAAAAAGACGATAAAGTGGATTTTAAATAATCAAGAAAAAAATGGTAGCTGGTATGGTAGATGGGGAATTTGCTATATTTATGGAACTTGGGCGGCTATTACTGGTTTAAGATCAATTGGCGTTTCCAAAAATCATGAAGCACTTCAAAAGGCAACTAAATGGCTCTTAAGTGTGCAAAATGATGATGGAGGATGGGGAGAGTCAGGTTTTTCAGCTATAAAAAAATGTTATGTACCGTTAAAATATAGTACACCTAGTCAAACGGCATGGGCAGTTGATGCATTATTAACGATTTTAGATAAAGATAATGATGTGATTAAAAGAGGTATTCAATATTTACTGTCACAAAAAAATAAAACCGCAAAAGAACTAAACTATCCAACAGGTCTAGGCTTACCAGGTGGTTTTGATATTCATTACCATAGTTATCAACATATATATCCTCTACTTGCATTGGCACATTATTATTACAAATAATATTATTATGTAAACTAGATAAATCGAAAAATAGTAAATTGTGTCCATTTTTCAAATTTTCATAAAATATGTTTCTTTAATTGGTTAAGTATAGTAAACTAGTCATATTAAAAATAACTGAATATTCCTTATCGAGAGTGGTGGAGGGACTGGCCCTTTGAAACCCGGCAACTTTAGCTTTAGCTAAAAAGTGCTAAATCCAGCATGTTTTTAACATGAGAGATAAGGCGTGGATTGTAGATAACGTCATTCTTTCATTTAGAAAGAATGGCGTTTTTATTTTTGTATGTAAGGGAAGTGATCGAGTGGGACTGTTGGAAAAATTAAGTAACGGAATTGTATTAGGTGATGGAGCTATGGGGACTCTGTTATATTCTGGTGGATTACATAGTTGTTTTGAAGAACTAAACATTACTGAACGAGATCGAATTATCCATATTCATGAACAATATATTAATGCTGGTGCAGAGGTCATTCAAACAAATTCATATGGAGCAAATGCTGGGAAACTAAGACAGCATGGATTGGAAAAATTAGTTAAACAAATCAATCAAATGGCTGTCAGAAATGCCAGAGAAGCATCTAAAGGAAGAGCACTAATTCTAGGTGGAATTGGTGGTATGAAATACATCGGGTCAACTTTTGCAACACCGTTAGAAAGAGAAATCATGTTGTTAGAACAAGCATCTGCCTTACTTGAAGAAGGTGTAGATGGCATCATGCTTGAGACCTTTTATGATGAACATGAATTATATGATGCTGTTACCTTACTTAGAGAACGCACGGACATTCCAATCATTGCCCAAGTGACATTACAAGAAATCGGTGTTATGCAAAGTGGCCAATATATAGAAAGAATTCTCCCGAAATTAGTAGATTTAGGAGCGGATGTAGTCGGAATCAATTGTCATTTAGGTCCACTGCATATGATTGAATCATTAAATACGGTTGCTTTACCGAAAAAAGGATTTTTATCGGCTTTTCCAAACTCAGGTCTTCCTTTGTATGAAGAAGGGAAATACGTATATAAATCAAATCCAGAATATTTTGAAGATATGGCAAAACCTTTTATTGAACAAGGCGTTCGTTTGATTGGTGGTTGTTGTGGTACAACACCCGCACACATTGCCGCATTACGCAATAAAATAGATAATTTAAAGCCTGTCACAAAAAAAGTAGTCAACAATCGAACGATTACAATTAAAATACCAAAGCAACCTGAACAAAAAAATGAAACGCTAGCTGAAAAAGCAAAACAGAGAACTACTATCATCGCTGAGCTAGATCCACCAAAAACGTTACAAACTAGACGATTTTTTGAAGGGGCAAAGGCTTTAAATAATGCAGGAGCAGATGCGATTACATTAGCAGATAACCCGTTAGCTTCACCAAGGATTTCTAATGTAGCCATTGCGTCCATGTTACAACGTTTAAATATTCCAGTACTAACTCATTTAACTTGCCGAGATCGAAATATGATTGGTCTTCAATCACATTTAATGGGGTTATCGACTTTAGGTTTAAATGAAGTATTAGCAATTACTGGTGACCCGGCAAGAGTAGGAGACTTCCCAGGTGCTACATCGGTATATGATGTTGCTTCGTTTGAACTTATTCGCATGATCAAAGAAATGAATGAAGGTAGATTGTATTCTGGAAAAAGCTTAGGAAACGGAACAAGATTTTCAGTCGCTGCTGCATTTAATCCAAATGTAAGAAAAATGGATGCAGCTATTAAAAGACTAGAAAAGAAGGTTGAAGCAGGTGCAGATTACTTTTTAACTCAGCCTGTTTATGATTTAGAAACAATCGATCGTTTGTATGAATCTACAAAACATATCAATCAACCAATATTTATTGGCATCATGCCATTAATTAGTAAAAAGAATGCAGATTTTATTCATTATGAAGTACCGGGAATTACCTTAACAGATGAAGTTAGAAATCGAATTGACATCAATGATCCTACATTAGCAATTGAAGAAGGTAAAAACATTGCAAAAGAACTTGTAGATTATGCAATTGATAAATTTAATGGAATCTACTTGATTACTCCATTCTTAAAATATGAAATTACTGAAGAATTAATCCAATACACTAAAACTCGTAAAAAAGAGGAGATTCAATTATGAAAGCATTAGAGGCAGCATTAAACGAACGCATTCTACTCCTAGATGGAGCAATGGGAACGATGATTCAACAACGAAATTTACAAGCCGAAGATTTTGGTGGTGAAGAATTAGAAGGATGTAATGAATACTTAGTTGTCACTCGTCCAGATATCATTCAAGAAATCCATAAAGAATATATATTAGCAGGTTCTGATATTATCGAAACAAACACATTTGGTGCTACAAATATCGTTTTATCTGATTACAATTTACAACACTTAGATATCGAATTAAATGAAAAAGCAGCAAAAATTGCGAAAGCCGCAGTAAATTCTTCCGGAAAAGATGTATTTGTAGCTGGAGCAATGGGGCCAACTACAAAAGCGATTAGTGTCACTGGTGGTGTAACGTTTGAGGAATTAATTACTGCATATTTCCGTCAGGCTATTGGACTGTTAAATGGTGGTGTCGACTTATTATTAGTTGAAACATGTCAGGATATGAGAAATGTTAAAGCCGCGTGTATCGGAATTAGTAATGCGTTTAAAGAGTTAAACAAAACAATTCCAGTGATGATTTCAGGCACAATCGAACCGATGGGTACTACACTTGCTGGTCAAACAATCGATGCATTTTATTTAGCAATCGAGCATATTTCGCCAATTTCTATTGGCTTAAACTGTGCAACAGGTCCTGAATTTATGCGAGACCATGTGAGGTCATTATCCGAGCTGTCTGAAACATATGTTTCTTGTTATCCTAATGCTGGTCTACCTGATGAGGATGGACATTATCATGAGTCGCCGGAATCATTAGCATACAAAGTACGTGATTTTGCCGAACAAGGTTGGGTCAATATATTAGGTGGTTGTTGTGGCACAACACCAGATCATATTAAAGCAATGAAAGAAGCGATTTCAGGAATCAAACCTCGTCAATTAAAAAAGAGAACAGATCATGCAGTAAGTGGATTAGAATCTCTTATTTATGATGATAGTATGAGACCATTATTCGTTGGTGAAAGAACGAATGTTATTGGTTCTAGAAAATTTAAGAATTTAATTGCTGATGGTAAATATGAGGAAGCAGCTGAAATCGCTAGAGCGCAAGTTAAAAAAGGTGCACATGTTATCGATGTTTGTATGGCTGATCCTGACCGGGAAGAATTAGCTGATATTGAAAATTTCTTGAAACAACTGGTGAATAAAATAAAGGTTCCAATTATGATTGATTCTACTGATGAAAAAGTCATTGAACTCGCATTAACATATATACAAGGTAAAGCAATTATAAACTCTATTAATCTAGAAGATGCAGAAGAACGATTTGAAAAAATCTGTCCCTTAATTCATAAGTATGGTGCTGCAGTTGTCGTCGGAACGATTGATGAAGACGGAATGGCAGTGACTGCGGAACGTAAATTAGAAATCGCAAAACGTAGTTATCAATTATTAACTGAAAAGTATCATATTCGACCTTCCGATATCATTTTTGATCCACTTGTATTTCCAGTAGGAACTGGGGATGTACAATACATTGGTTCTGCAAAAGCGACAATTGAAGGGATACGACTGATTAAAGAAGCACTACCTGAGTGTTTAACAATCCTAGGATTAAGTAATATTTCATTCGGTCTTCCAAATAGTGGACGTGAAGTCTTAAATGCAGTCTTTCTATACCATTCAACAAAAGCTGGTTTAGACTATGCGATTGTGAACACAGAAAAATTAGAAAGATTTGCATCAATACCGCAAGTCGAACGTGAATTAGCAGAAGAATTACTATTTAATACTTCTCAAGAAACATTAGATCGATTTGTAGAACATTTTCGTCTTTCAGTAAAGAAGGAAGACAAACCAAAGGAACAATTACCTATTGAAGAAAGACTTGCAGCATGTATTATAGAAGGTTCGAAGCAAGGGCTAATTGATGATTTGCAAATTTGCATTGATCGTGGTGATTCACCATTAAATATTATCAATGGACCTTTAATGAAAGGTATGGACGAAGTTGGAAGACTATTTAACAATAATGAACTAATCGTTGCTGAAGTACTTCAAAGTGCTGAAGTAATGAAGGCTTCTGTAACATTTCTGGAGCAATTTATGGAAGTAACAGAGAGTTCTCGAAAAGGTAAAGTGATTTTGGCTACTGTTAAAGGTGATGTTCATGATATAGGGAAAAATTTAGTTGATATTATCTTAACGAACAATGGGTTTGACGTCATCAATTTAGGAATCAATATTCGACCTGATGATTTAATTACCCAAATTCGTAAAAATGAACCAGATATTATCGGCTTATCAGGTTTATTAGTCAAATCTGCTCAACAAATGGTTATTACAGCAGGAGATTTAAAAAATGCCGGTATTGATACACCAATTCTTGTAGGCGGAGCAGCACTAACTAGAAAGTTTACAGATAATCGTATTCAACCAATCTATGATGGTTTAGTTGTTTATTCAAATGATGCGATGACTGGATTAGATTTAGCAAATAAAATCGTGAATCCAATTGAGCGTCAAAGTTTAATAGATCAAAAGAAGGTAATTAGTAATGAAAATCAATTCATTGAACTACCGCAAGCAGAAATTAATACGACTAGATCGAATATCCAACCATCTGATTGTCTAGTTCCTTCTTCATTAAAGAAGACTGTCATTAAAAATATTCCTGTGTCACAAGTTGCTCCATTTATTAACTATCAAATGTTGATTGGTCACCATTTAGGTGTCAAAGGTAAATGGGAGAAACAAGAAAGAGGTCAGGAATTATATGAATTAGTGCAGTTATTATTAAGAGATGGAAATGAATATTTTGACTGTCAAGTAATCTATCAATTCTTCCCTGCACAAAGTGAAGGGAATGACGTGGTTATTTATGATTCTATTACTTCAAAACCTATTGAACGTTTTCAATTCCCACGACAAAGAAAAGAGCCTGGTCTTTGTATTAGTGACTTCTTAAACCCTATTGGTGAGAAAATGGACTATGTTGGATTTTTCTCTGTTACTTCAGGACCGAGGGTAAGAAATATTGCTGAAAGATGGAAAGAAGAAGGAGAATATTTAAAAAGTCATGTTTTATTTTCCCTAGCATTAGAGCTAGCAGAAGGACTTGCAGAAAAAACGCATATGCTCATGAGAGAAAAATGGGGATTCCCAGACGCAGCTGATTTTACAATGCAGCAACGTTTTAAAGCGAAATATCAAGGGATCAGAGTTTCGTTTGGATATCCAGCATGTCCAAATTTAGAGGATCAAGAGAAATTATTTAAGTTAATTAATCCGAATGAAATCGGTATTAATCTGACGGAAGGTTTTATGATGCTACCTGAAGCATCAGTAACAGCAATGGTATTCTCACATAAAGACGGAAGATACTTCTCAGTGTAACAAATTAAAATACAGTAATACGCAGCATAAACCATCATTATTTGGCAGTTAATAGAATTGATGTAATGTCTATTTCTGCCAATTATGTATTCTACAATAGGAGAGATGATAAATGCCAATTATTATAAATAAGGATTTACCTGCCACTGAAGTGTTATCTAAAGAGAATGTATTTTATATGACGAAAGAACGCGCTGAAACTCAAGATATCCGTCCTTTAAATATTGGTATCTTAAACTTAATGCCAACAAAAATAGAAACTGAAACGCAAATATTACGATTAATCGCAAATTCCCCATTACAAGTAGATGTTGAATTAATTGGTACAGAATCATACAAGCCTAAAAATATTTCAGAGGAACATGTCACAAGTTTTTATAAAACACTTACACAAGTTCAAGATATGAAATATGACGGGTTTATCATAACCGGTGCCCCAGTTGAAACGTTAGAATTTGAAGATGTTGATTATTGGTCTGAATTAAAAGAAATTATGGATTATACGAAGGAAAATGTCACCTCAACTTTACATATATGTTGGGGCGCACAAGCCGGTTTGTATCATCATTTTGGTATACCTAAATACGATTTAGATCAGAAGATGTTTGGTGTATTTCCACATACTTTAGAAGACCGATTTGTAAAACTTGTACGAGGGTTTGATGATCAGTACTATGTTCCACATTCTCGTCATACTGAAATTAAAAGAGAAGATATTGATAAAGTAAGTGGTTTAAAGATTTTAAGTATGTCTAAAGAAGCTGGCGTACATTTAGTTTCAAGTGAGGATGGGAAACAAATATTTGCAACTGGACATAGTGAATACTGTGAGAACACATTAAAGAATGAGTATGAAAGAGATCGACAAAGAGGGTTAGCAATTCAAGTCCCTAAAAATTATTATGAAAATGACGATCCTACAAACTCACCAATTGTCCGTTGGAGAAGTCATGGTAATCTATTATTCTCAAATTGGTTAAATTATTATGTATATCAGGAAACGCCATATTCATTGTAATTCAATTAAATCTTTCACAAAAATTTCAAATAAAAAGTAAAATTGTTAGAAAATTTGAAATTATCATTGCTATTTTCATAAAACATTACCATAATGGTAATTATATCTAAAATTAAAACGGAGGAGTTATCATGAAGAACTGTATTTCTATCGGATTATTAGGACTAGGAACTGTTGGTAGTGGGGTTGTCAAAATTGTTGAAGCCCACCAAGATCGCTTAGCTCATCAAATTGGTTGTTCTGTCGAGGTTAAAAAAGTACTTGTAAAGAATCTTGAGAAGGAACGCGCAATTACGATTCATAAAGACTTACTAACGACAGATGCGACAGAAATATTAGATGATGCTGATGTTGATGTTGTCGTTGAAGTAATGGGTGGAATCGAAGACGCTAGAAGATACATTCTCCATGCTCTTCGAAATAAAAAACATGTAGTAACGGCAAATAAAGACTTGATGGCATTATATGGCACTGAGTTATTACGTGTAGCAAGTGAAAATAAATGTGATCTATTTTATGAAGCAAGTGTAGCAGGTGGCATTCCGATTATTCGTAGTTTAGTAGATGGATTAGCAGCGGACCGCGTGACGAAGCTAATGGGTATCGTAAATGGTACGACTAACTTCATTTTAACAAAAATGAGTAATGAAGGTAGACCTTATGAAGATGTATTAAAAGAAGCACAAGAACTTGGCTTTGCAGAATCAGATCCAACTTCTGATGTTGAAGGACTTGATGCAGCAAGGAAAATGACTATTCTTTCGAAACTCGGTTTCTCAATGGATGTTGAGCTTGAAGATGTTCAAGTTAGAGGTATTAGTTCAGTATCTGCAGAGGATATTGATTATGCAAGATACTTTGGTTATACAATGAAACTAATCGGATATGCAAAAAGAAGTGAAAATAGAATTGAAGTAAGTGTTGGACCTACTTTAATCTCTCATAGTCATCCACTTGCATCAGTTAGTAATGAATTTAATGCAGTTTATGTATACGGGGAAGCTGTAGGAGAAACGATGTTTTACGGACCAGGCGCAGGAAGCTTACCAACTGCTACTGCAATCGTATCTGACTTAGTTGCTGTTATGAAAAATATGCGTTTAGGTGTAAATGGAACAAGTGCTGTTTTACCGCAATACCCTAAAGAGCTGAAAGATGATCATGAAATTCATTTTAAATCATTTTTCCGATTTACAGTTCAAGATCAGTTAGGATCGTTTGCAAAAATAACGTCACTATTTACTGAGTGTGATATTAGTTTTGAGAAAATCATTCAAGTTCCTTTAAAACATCAAGGATTAGCTGAAATTATTTTAGTAACTCACCAAGCTTCAAGCGCTGCATTCAAGAACGTAATTCATGCTTTAGAAACATCAGATGTAGTAGATGAAGTTCGAAGTTATTATCGAATTGCAGGTGAAGAATGAGATGTATAAGGGGTTAATCAATCGATATACAGATTTTTTACCAGTTAGTGAAAATACACCACAATTAACTTTAAATGAAGGAAATACGCCATTACTTTATTTACCTACTTTATCAAATGAATGGGGTATTGAACTCTATGTGAAATTAGAAGGGCTAAATCCAACTGGATCATTCAAAGATCGCGGAATGGTGATGGCAGTCGCAAAAGCAAAGGAAGAAGGTAGTACTGCAATCATTTGTGCGTCGACTGGTAATACTTCAGCAGCAGCTGCAGCATATGCAGCAAGAGCGGGTATGAAATGTATCGTTATAATTCCGAATGGCAAAATTGCTTATGGAAAATTAGCGCAAGCTGTCATGTATGGTGCACATATTATTAGTATCGATGGAAACTTTGACCATGCATTACAAATGGTCCGAAAAATAAGTGAAACTGAACCAATTACATTAGTTAATTCTGTAAACCCTTATCGTATTGAAGGACAAAAAACGGCAGCATTTGAATTATGTGAACAATTAGAGGATGCGCCAGATGTTTTAGCTATACCAGTTGGAAATGCGGGGAATATTACTGCTTATTGGAAAGGATTCCTAGAATACAATCAAGCAAAAGGTTACTCTTTACCAAAAATGCATGGGTTCCAAGCTGAAGGCGCTGCTCCAATCGTCAATAATCAAAAAGTTGAAAATCCTGAAACTATCGCTACTGCAATCCGAATTGGAAACCCAGCGAGTTGGGATCAAGCTGTCAATGCAATCAATCAGTCGGATGGAAAAATCGATAGTGTATCAGATGATGAAATACTTGAAGCGTATAAATTAATCGCGTCAAAAGAAGGTGTCTTTGCAGAGCCAGGTTCGTGTGCAAGTATAGCTGGTGTTTATAAACACCTTCAAAATGGATTGATTAAGCGTGGATCAAAAGTAGTTGCTATTTTAACAGGAAATGGATTAAAAGATCCTGATATCGCGATCCAATCGAATCAAATTGAACCAATTTTATTACCAAATGATCAAAAAATAGTAGCAGAGCATTTACAAGGTGTGGTAACAGTATGAAAAAACTTTTTGACATCACAGTCCCCGCAAGTACAGCGAATGTAGGGCCTGGATTTGATTCAATTGGAATAGCGTTGGGTAGATTTTTAAATATTGAAGTTTTTAAACATGATTCATTCAGCTGTGAGGCGATTGGTGACTATTTAACAGGTATTCCGACTGATGAATCCAATTTAATTTTTCAGACGGCCCTTGATGTTGCAAAACAATATCATCAAGATTTACCTGCCTGCCATTTGAAGCTTAGGAGTAATATTCCACTAACAAGAGGTCTTGGGAGTAGTGCTTCAGCAATTGTTGGTGGTATTTTATTAGCGAATGAATTATGTCATCTAAACTTAGTTTTAGAGGACCAACTTTCGATTGCAACTTCGATGGAAGGGCATATGGACAATGTTGGCGCATCAATTTATGGTGGATTGGTAATTGGAACTTATATTGATGAAAAAGCTTATATTCAACATTCAACAATCAAAAATGTTTCAGTCATTGCCATCATTCCAACATATGAGTTAGAAACTAAACATGCTAGAAATATTTTACCGAAAGAAATTCTTCATAAAGATGCAATTTTATCAAGTAGCTTCAGTAATTTACTCGTTGCTGCATTGTTAAGTGAAAATTGGAAACTTGCAGGAGATATGATGAAACGAGATTTATTTCACGAACCATATCGAAGTAAAGTCGTAAATGAATTAGAAATATTAAAAAAACATAAACTCCCACGATATGTTTATGGTCATGTATTAAGTGGTGCTGGACCGACAATCCTAGCTTTTGTAGATAAAGAATATTGTCAAAATGCCAAAGAATTCTTTGGGAATTTATTCCCAAACTATGAAGTAAGCGATATAACTGTTGAAAATACTGGTGCAAAAGTAGAACATACTATCCATGTGAAATAATAAAACCACTCATTTATGCATTGCAACCAACTGTAGTCTGCTAACAGTAAGGTGCAGTACATATGAATGAGTGGTTTTATTTTTTTTGCTTCTTATTATATTGATCAGCTAGTAATTGTTTCACTTGATTATATGTTAATCCTGAATCTGCATTTTGTTTTTTTACCTCTTCAATATCAGTTCCAGCTATCGTTAATTTTTTCTCATCCACTAAAATCAACTCCAAACATTTGATGTATTCAGTTTATTATGTAGTATAGTTTGTTTAATTATTCTGATACTATAGGTGATTAATACATCGGAGGTAGAAAATTGTCTTTTTTATTTAGTGATCATTCTTTAACTTTTCTTGACTGGATGTTAAGAGCAACTGTAGGATTTATTTTTATGTTAATTAGTGTGAAAATATTAGGGCAAAGAACTATTTCACAAATGAGATTGCTGGATTTTGTTGTTGTCCTCATCGTAGGCAATATCATTGCACATCCTTTATCAGATGAACAATTATCATTAACAGATTCCTTTATTTCAATAGGTGTTTTAGTCATCTTATATTTAATTTGTAATTATTTAACGTTTAGATCAAATAAGTTTAAACATTTTGTGAATCCACATCCATTGCATCTAATCTCTAATGGAAAGATACAATATCAGAATTTAAAAAAAGCACGAATTACCATCGATGAATTACTTTCAGAGCTCAGAAAGGAAAAAATTGATGATCCGAAGAAGGTTGCTTTGGCATGTTGGGAAGCTGGTGGTTTTATTTCAACATTTTTATATCCGAAATATGAGCACCCAACAAAAGAAGATCTTCAAATAAAAGAGAAACCATTTCATTTTAATCAACCGATTATTAAAGATGGAACAATTGAACAAGAAGTTTTGACGAAAATGAATAAGGATTCAAGTTGGTTAATCGAAGAATTAAAACAGACATATCATGTTCAAATCAATGAAATATTACTAGCAACTTTAAATGAAAATGATAAGATAGATATATATTTATATAAATAAAATCGAGGTTGTTTTCATGTTTGAAGTACTACTTAGAGTTTGCGGATTTGTAATGGGAATGATTTTTAGATTCATAGCAGAGATACTAGTTGAAGTCATTTTCCATTTTTTATTTGAAAAACTGTTTGGAAAATTATTTGAGAAGCTAGGCTTTCCAATACAAAATAAAAATGAAGAGTTAGTGTTAGGACGAATAGCAGTACTTGAAGCCGAACCATGGTTTGACTCTTATAAAATTTATACGATGGAAATGTTGCAAAGAAACAGTATTCGAAAATACATTTTAAAATGTAATATGAATGAAATTCTTACAAATGAAGAAAAACGCATCGAATTCTTAAATGAATTAGATCGCAAGCTTTTTGATTTGAATAAAAATGGATTAAGAACAAAAAAAACGAGCCAGTATTAATGGCTCGTTTTTTATTATTTCTTATATACTTTTACCGTTACCGTTTTAACTCCCCAATTAAGGGCTTTTTTCTGATTTGGGATAAATACGTCGATTTTATTTCCTTTAAGTGCGCCACCAGTATCGCCTGCAATAGCGTAACCGTAGCCTTCAACATAAACCTTCGAGCCTAATGGAATAACCTTAGGATCAACAGATATAACTTTTAAATCAGGATTCTTTTTTAAGTTTAATCCTGTTGCTGTTTTACCACTGCAACCTTTACAGCTGCCTGTATAAGCAGACGCTTTCATTTTTAACACTTTAACAGGTTTTGCAGTTGTTGAAGTTGTTTTCGTAGTTGTGCTTTTCTTAGCTGGTTTAATTTGTAGTACCTGATTAATATTTATACGGTCTGATTTTAACTTGTTCCAATATTTTAATTGAGAAACAGTTACCTTATGTTTTTTTGAAATTTGCGATAAAGTATCACCAGACTTAACCTTGTAAGAGTAAGCATATGTATGATTTGTAAATCCCATTGTTAGAAAAACAGTAGTAACAAAACATGTTATCATTTTTTTCATATTTTTCGCTCCTGTCTCTTTCTATGTTTCATACTTTACCATGGAAATGTGACAGTGAGATTTCAAGAGTTTTTAGATTATATTACAATTATATTACTTTTGACATATTAGAAATATATGGAAGGGAGTGTAAATAGCCTTACAGTTTCGACATAAAGTAAAATAGTAAACAATTATTCTGTTCAAGTCAGATAATTAGACTAAATATTTAGAATAATGTATAATGTAGAATGTAAATACATAATCAATAAAGGTGGGATAGTATGTCAACGAATACGTATTCATTAACGTGGGATTTAGATGTGTTTTTTAAAGGCGGGAGCGAGTCTCCAGAATTTGCACAATACATAGAAGAGATTAGTAGTCTATTAGAAAATCTTGAACACCAAGTGTCACAATTTAAAGCACCAAACAGTAGTAATGAAGTAGAAGAATTACATAATGTTATTGTTAATATTCAAGCGGTTGGAAAAAAATTATCACAAGCCAGTGGTTTTGTAAGTTGCTTACAAGCTCAAGACATGGCCGATCAAAAAGCGAATTTGCTTCGTGGAACTTTAACAGCATTATATGCGAAATTCTCGACGACATTAACTACGTTCCATGATCAATTAACAAAGGTAAATGATAGTGTATGGACTGAAATTTTGGAAAGTGACGATTTTAAAGAAATTTCATTTGTATTAAATGAACGTCGTCAAAACGCAAAAGAATTATTATCAGTAGAACAGGAGTCGTTAATTACAGCACTTTCAGTAGATGGATACCATGGTTGGGGTCAAATGTACGACACTGTAGTTGGAAAAATGCAAATCGAGCATGATGGAAAAACATTATCTGTTGGTCAAGCATCGAATCTGTTTTCAGCTAAAGAGCGAAATGTACGTCAGGAGATTTTTGGTAAATGGGAAGAAACATGGGGTAGTGAAGCAGATTACTTTGCAAAAATCTTAAACCATTTAGCAGGATACCGTTTAAGCGTTTACAAACAAAGAGGATGGGATAATGTTTTAAGAGAGCCGCTTTCAATTAATCGAATGAGCCAGGATACACTTGATGCAATGTGGGGAGCCATTACTGACAATAAAGCTCCATTTGTTGAATATTTAGAACGAAAAGCAAAAATATTAGGTGTTGAGAAATTAAGCTGGTATGATTTAGATGCTCCAGTAGCAGATACAGATTCTAGCGTTTCTTATTCTGAAGGTGCAGAATTCATTTTAGATCAATTTAAACATTTCGGTGATGAATTAACTGATTTTACGAAAATGGCTTTTGAAGATTCATGGATCGAAGCTGAAGACCGTTCTGGAAAACGTCCAGGCGGATTCTGTACTGGATTCCCTGAGAGCAGTCAATCTCGTATTTTTATGACGTTCTCTGGTACTGCTTCAAATGTTTCAACTTTAGCACATGAACTTGGTCACGCCTTCCATTCATATGCAATGAGGGACGTTCATACACTTAATAGATATTATGCGATGAATGTAGCAGAAACAGCGTCAACTTTTGCAGAGATGATTGTTGCTGATGCAGCAGTTAAAAATGCAAGTACAGATGAAGAACGCTTAGCACTATTAGAAGATAAAGTACAACGTAGTGTTGCATTCTATATGAATATTCACGCACGTTTCTTATTTGAAACACGATTCTATGAAGAACGTAAAAATGGCATTGTTAGCAAAAATAGAATCAATGAATTAATGGAAGAAGCACAAAAAGAGGCATATTGCGGAGCTTTAGAAGAATACCATCCACATTTCTGGGCATCAAAGCTTCATTTCTATATTACTGGCGTACCTTTCTATAACTTCCCTTATACGTTTGGATACTTATTCTCATTAGGTATTTACGCGAAGGCGTTAGAAGAAGGTAAAAGCTACGAACAGAAATATATTGCTCTTTTAAAAGATACAGCTTCTATGACAGTTGAAGAATTAGCACAAAGACATTTAGGTGTGGATTTAACAAAACGCGATTTCTGGGAAAGTGCAGTAAAACTTTCATTGAAAGACGTTGAAGAATTCTTATCCCTTACTTAAATGATAACTTTTTGGAGAAGAGGACTCGTTTCATTGCGAGTTCTTTTCCTATTTGTATTACTTTTATTAAAAATAGATAAGAAAACACGGAGGGGTTTTAATGTTTGCCTCTTTAGTCAGGGAGTGACTAAATGATGAAAAGTTTATCGTTTTTAAAACCATATCGCTTAACAATGGGTGCTGCGATATTTTTTTTACTAGTCGAATTAGTAGTAGAACTATATCAACCATATATTCTATCGAAAATTATTGATAAAGGGATTTTAAACAATGACTTGGCCTACGTAACGAAGTGGGGAATTGTCATGCTGATTCTATCTATCGTCGCGTTTATAGGTGGAGTATTGAATACATTTTATTCAACCCATGTTAGTCAAAGCTTTGCGTTTGGAATACGTAAGTCATTATTTGAAAAGGTCCAAACTTTTTCATTTACAACCTTTAATTTTTTACCGACATCTTCCTTAATTACAAGACTCACAAATGATGTAACACAATTACAGAATACTGTGTTTATGAGTTTGAGAATTATCCTAAGAGCCCCGCTCATGGTAGTGGGTAGTGTAATCATGGCACTTATTTTAGATTGGAAACTTTCGTTTATTTTATTCTTTATATTGCCATTATTATTTTTCTTTTTAAATTGGATGGTTCAAAAAGGAAGAGAACTGTTTAAGAGGGTACAAGAAAACGTAGATTCAGTGAATAGTGTTCTTCGAGAAAATTTAATGGGAATGAAATTAATTAAAGCATTTGTGCGAAATGATTTCGAAGACGAAAAATTTCAAGTGATTAATAATGATTTAAAAAGGAAAACAGCTACTGCACTTAAAACGATGGAAGTGACAATGCCGGTTCTATTACTATTTATGAATGCTTCAATATTAGTCGTATTGTGGTATGGGAATAGTAAAGTTCATTCTAATCAATCTAATATTGGTGAGATTGTTGCAATCGTTAACTATATATCAAGAATTACATCTACTTTTTCTGTATTTTCATTTATCATCATGGCTTTTTCAAGAGCTAGAGCATCTTCAGAGCGAATTGAAGAAGTACTTACAATTGAAGAAGACTTTATTGAAAAGAATGAAGGAAATAAGCTAAGAAATCGAATTGAAGGTAAAGTTCAATTTCATGACGTTTCATTTCATTATCCAAATACAGAAAATGATGTATTACAAGATATCTCTTTTGTTGCATATCCGAAAACTTCAATTGCGATTCTAGGATCTACAGGTGCTGGGAAAACTTCATTATTTCAATTAATTCCACGTTTATATGATGTAAGCGAAGGGAATATTTTAATTGATGATCAAGATATTCGTAAAATGAATAGTAAAGAGCTACGCGGTCAAATTGGTTATGTTCCTCAAGAAGCATTATTATTTACTGGAACAATTAAAGAGAATTTATTAATGGGTAGAGAAAATGCCTCAGATGAAGATGTTTATACCGCTGCAAAACACGCTCAAATACATGAAACAATTCTTTCGTTCCCTTACGGATATGAAAGTAAAATAGGTCAAAAGGGTGTTAATTTATCTGGTGGACAAAAGCAAAGACTTGCAATTGCAAGAGCATTATTAAGAAAGCCTAGTATTCTATTATTGGATGATAGTACGAGTGCGTTAGATTTAAAAACAGAAGCAAAATTAATTCAATCTTTAAAGGAATATGATTGCACTATTTTTATCATTACGCAAAAAATCAGTTCAGCTAAAAATGCAGATAATATATTGATTATTGATGATGGATGCTTAGTTGAAGAAGGTACACATGATTCACTGCTGGATTCGTCTAAGCTGTATAAAGCAATTTATTATTCACAATATGGAAGGGAGGATATTCCTAATGCTAAAGGAGCTAACTAAACCTTTCCAATATAAACATATTCCGTTACAACTAAAGAAAAATGATAAGGAAAAGTCGAGAGCAAGAAATGTTTCTGGAACCTTAAAACGAATATGGAGCTATTTATCATTTATGAAAGCAAAACTTGGCCTTGTTTTATTTTTAGTTTTCATAAGCTCTGTATTAGGTTTACTTGGGCCGGTATTAGTGGGATATGCAATCGATCATTTCATTATTAAAAATAATTTACATGGTTTAAATATGTTGATTGTTTCGCTTGTTTTTATTTATTTGGGTTATTCAGCATCTTTATTTCTTCAAAACTATTGGATGATTGAAATTGCTCAAAATACAGTTAATAAAATGAGAACAGAGCTATTTAAACAATTTCATAAATTACCAATATCGTTTTTTGAAAAAAGACAGCATGGGGAATTAATGAGTCGCGTTACCAATGACTTAGAGAATGTAAGCTCAACTTTAAACAGTTCTGTGATTCAAATTTTCTCGAGTGTATTGACTTTAGTTGGAACAGTTTCAGTCATGATTTATTACAGTCCCCTCTTAACTCTCTTAACATTATCAATTGTACCTATATTAGTAGTTGGCATTAAGTGGATTACAAATCGGACGGGACAACTATATAAGATTCAACAAAGAAATCTTGGTGAAATGAACGGGTTTATCGAAGAAACGATTTCGGGTCAGAGAATAATTAAAACCTTCTCTCAAGAAGACAAAATGATTCGCGATTTCCTTGTTAGAAATGAAAAACTAAAAACGTCAGGATTTTGGGCGTTGATTTTTGCAGGTTTCATTCCAAAGTTTATGAATGTATTAAATAATGCAAGCTTTGCAATAATAGCAGGTATTGGTGGATATTTTGCATTTAAAGACATCATTTCAATTGGTACGATTGTTATTTTTACTGAGTATTCAAGACAATTTACGCGACCCTTAAATGATTTATCGAACCAATTTAATACGCTACTGTCTGCAATTGCTGGAGCAGAACGTGTATTTTCAATTCTTGATGAGGATGTTGAGGCAATCGATGAAACAAATATTATCGAACATCGCAAAGAAATTAAAGGTGATGTTGAGTTTAAGAATGTTTGTTTTTCATATGGAAAAGATAGTAATACTTTAACAGAAGTCTCATTTAATGCGAACTCAGGAGAGACAATTGCCTTAATTGGACCAACTGGCGCTGGAAAAACAACGATCGTAAACTTACTTTCGCGCTTTTATACAATCAATAGTGGTGATATACTCATAGATGGTGTGAAAATTGAAAATTATTCAAGGAAAAATTTGCGTGAACAAATGGCGTTTGTTCTTCAAGACTCATTTTTATTTAAGGGTACCATTCGTGAAAATATTCGATATGGCCGCCTTAATGCTTCAGATGAGGAAGTAGTAGAAGCTGCAAAACAAGCAAATGCCCACAATTTTATCACCAAAACTCCTAATGGATATGATACAATTTTACAGCAAGATGACGGACAAATTAGTCAAGGGCAAAAACAACTTCTCTCTATTGCAAGAGCCATATTAGCAAATCCTGCAATTTTAATTTTAGACGAAGCGACAAGTAGCATCGATACAATTACAGAAATTAAAATTCAAGAAGCATTGCTTAGACTAATGGAAGGTCGAACTAGCTTTGTCATTGCACATCGATTAAATACTATAAAAAATGCTAATCAAATTCTAGTTTTACAAGACGGAATGTGTATTGAGAGAGGAACACATGACGAATTACTAAATCAGCAAGGATTTTACTATGAATTAGTGAATCATCAAGGGATGAATGAAGATCAGCATATACAATAAAGGGTGGAAATATGGACTACAATTCATTTAAAGAAATTATTCACGGTAGAAGAAGTATTCGTAAATATACTGATCAGCCAGTTTCGAATGAAATCATTGAAGAGATTATTGATTGTGCACGCTATGCTCCAAGTGACACAAACTCACAAACTTGGGAATTTATTATTATTAAAAACACTGATAAAATTAAAAAGATTGAAGAAATGACATGGGATTCATTGCATGAAGTCGCAGAAAAAGCGAAGGAAAAAGGATTAGAAAAAGAAGGGAAACTGTTAGTCCGTTCTTTTGGTCCCTATGCTACAGCGTTTCGTGAAGCACCAGTTTTAATTATTTGTTTAGCAACACCATACGAGTCTAAGTTCCGTACAAAAATCTTTGATCCGATTGGATTTGTTGAACCAGAGGTTTGGACAGAAGAAGGAATTAAAAGTAGTTGTTTAGCATCACAAAATTTAATGCTAGCAGCCCATGCATTAGGATTAGGTACTTGCCCAATGACTGGTCCGGTTTTATTAGCACAAGATAAGCTAAGAAATTACTTAGATATTCCAGAAAATCGTGAAATCAATATGGTTATATCACTAGGGTATCCTTCTGAAGCAGCTAAAAAATTAGCTCGTAAAGAAGTATCTGAGATTATTCGTTATGTTGAATAAATATTTATATTGATAAAAGAGAAGATAAATTCTTCTCTTTTTTTTGTTGTTTTTCTATATCAAATACAAAGAAATCGGTATTTTGGAATAATATTACAATTGAATTTATATTTACACATATGTATAATGATTCGAGTGAATTATAAATAATAGATTTTGTTATTCGAAAGGTGTTAACAACATGGGTCAATCAAAAAAATTAGGGGTACTAGCCTTATCATTTCTAAGCATAAATTCAATACTTGGATTACGAAACATTGCATTTGCTTCGACAATTGGACCATCTGCCATGTTTTATTGGATTATTGCAGCAATAATCTACTTTATACCGCTTGGTTTAATTGTCGCAGAACTATCAACTACTTATCCAAATCAAGGTGGAATGGGAGTATGGGTTCGTAAAGCTTTTGGTGAAAAAGCTTCATTTTTATGTTCATGGTTTTTTTGGATCGCAAATTTTACTTATTATCCATCACTTTTATTAACTACTACAATTGCAATTGCATATGGAATCAATCAACCTGGCATCGCAAATAATCCTATGATAACAGCAATCATATCAAGTATTATATTTTGGATTGTCACTTTACTAACTTTAAAAGGTACTAAGATGAGTGGGAGACTAGCTGCAATCGGAGCTCCATTAGGTGTATTAGTACCTGCTATCTTAATTTTCGGATTTGGAATTTACAGTATGCTTAGCGGAGAGACAAGTGCGACTAACTTTACAAGTGAAACAATTATGCCAAATAATTTATCATTTGGTACAATTATGTTTTTATCTACACTAATGTTTGGTTTTTCTGGCGCAGAAATGTTAGGAACAATTGCAGGTAATGTAAAAAATCCTCAAAAAACATTTCCTAGAGCAATCTTGATTACATCAATTATTATTGCGACTGTTTATATACTTGCAACGATTGCTTTCCAATTTGTTATAACGATTTCTTCAGATCAAACGGCAACGGCATTGTATTTATTTGCTGATAAAATTACGAATCAATTTGGACTTAATATCTCATTATCTCAGATTTTAGGTATTTGTTTCGTTTTAGCATTTGTAGGGTCTCTATCATTTTTAATATTAAATCCAAGTGTAATGATTGCGGAAAGTGCAAAGGAAGTTTTACCTAAAAATCTACTGAAAAAAAATAAAGATGGTATGCCAGCAACTCTTGTGAAGGGACAGGCGATTGCAGTAACACTGATCTTATTACTATCGGCATTTGTTCCAAGTGTTTCATCTGCATTAAATATGTTAATTTTAATGTCCACTCTAGCATTTTTTATTCCTTATGTATTCTTAATCAGTGCATATATCAAGCTTAGAATAACAGAAAAAAACATTGAAAGACCATTTAAAATAAAAAACAACAAAGTTGCCATCACGGTTGCTTTAGTTGGGATACTATCAGTTGTTGGGACAATATTATTAACGTTAATTCCTGCACCTGGAACGACTTTATTAGAATATTTACCAATCGTATTAGGGCCTGTTCTATTTGGTTGCATTGGATTTATTTTATATAGAAATGGAAATTTAGCTAAAAGTAAAAAATAAGAATTAGAAAAACACCCAAATTAGTTAGTAATTTGGGTGTTTTTTGATTGTTTTATAATAAAGAATCTAATTCATCTACTAATGAACCAACATATTCAACCGCTTCTTTAATAGGGGCACTAGTTGTTAAATCAACCCCAGCCATTTTTAATAATTCTTCAGGTTTTTTTGATCCACCAGCTTTTAAGACTTCAATCCATGCATCAATGACAGGTTTGCCTTCACTCGCAATTCTTCTTGAAATAGCAGTAGATGCAGTTAATCCTGCAGAATATGTGTAAGGATATAAGCCCATATAATAATGAGGTTGACGCATCCAAGTTAAACTTGCCCCTTCATCAATAACGACAGAGTCACCCCAGAATTCTTTTAACACATTACCTTTTACTTCACAGAATGTATTAGCAGTTAAAGGAGTGCCTTTTTCAGCAAGTTCATAAACTCTTCTTTGGAATTCACCCTCTAACAGGTGTGTAACAAAATTATGATAGTAAGTACCAAGTAATTGAAGGATGACCCAACGTTTCATTTGTGGATCATTTGTATTTTTAAGTAAATACTGTCCTAATAGCATTTCATTAAATGTAGAAGGGGCTTCAACAAAATACATAGAAGGACGTGTATTGACGACTCTTTGATGTTTGTTTGCATAATAAAAATGTCCCGCGTGACCTAGTTCATGAGCTAGCACAAACGCATTACGCATATTATCTTGCCAGCTAATTAAAATGTAAGGATGAACTCCATAGGGGCTTGAGCAAAATGCACCTGTAGATTTTCCGACATTATCGGAATAATCAATCCAACGCTCATCAAATGCTTTTTCCATGATTGATAAATACTCAGGACCCATTACCTCTAAAGATTTTAAAATGGTTTCTTTTGCTTCTTCATATGTAGTATTTGGATTAAAATCTACATCTAAAGGTGCTTTTAAATCATAAAAATGTAGAGTATCTAGTCCTAGTTGTTTTTTCTTTAAATTAGCTAGTTTGCGCATATGAGGGGCTAATTCATTGAAAATCACAGATAGTTGGTTATGGTACATTTCTAATGTTACTTTATGAGAATTTAATAACATATGAGTCACGCTCTCATATTTGCGTAATTTACTTAAAGCAACTTGTTTCTTTACTTCTGTAGCATAAACAGCTGCATATGTATTTTTATATTGGTTTAAAGTTTTTGTGAAAGATTGATATGCTTCTTTTCGTACAGTATGATTTGGAGAAAATTCATATAAATTTTCAAACATTGCAAAGGAGTTTTCTAATTCTTTACCATTATCATCTACAAAAGAATCAAAAGTTAAGTCTGCTGCTTTGCTTGTTTGGTAAATTCGGTATGGAGCAGAAGTAACTTCGCCTAGTGCAGCTAATGCTTCTTCGGTTTCAGGAAGTAATTGATGTGGTTTTGACTTAAGAATTTCCTCAACATATAATTTGAACACTTCTAATTCATTTTCTTCATTTACATATGTTTCAAATAATGCATTATCTAATTGTAATAGTTCTGATTGAATAAACGTTAAGGTTGTATTTACTTTTGTGCTTAATGCAGAATATTGAAGGCTATCTGATTGGTTTTGAGAATTTGTACCATCCTCAGATTGTCGAAGACCTACATATGCACCGGTTCTTACTAATTTAAGCATAAGAGATTCATATCCTAAAAGCGTTTTAATCAAACTGCTTGCAGATGAAATAACTGAACCTTTAAAAGTAGTTAATTCTACTAAATCTTTCTCTATGTCTTCTAATGCATCAAGCCATTCCAAGCGAGTTTGGAATAAATCTTCAAGCTTCCAAGTCATTTCAGTAGGTACTTCTGAGCGATTAAGGCGTTTGTCTAATGTTTTTTCCATCAAATTTCCTCCTCAAAAATGTATTCTTACGAGTCTATTATACTTTAATAAATGGACAACCTGTGTAAAATTATTCGATAAAATAGAAAATTTAAATAATTTTTGTGCATCTTTTGTCATAATTTTGGTAGAATTATATGTATCTGTTTCAGAATTGTAACAATTTGTCATTTTTTAGAGATTGTTAGAAAGGAGTTAGTTACCATATGAAGAAGAAATTTAGTATTATACTGATTATGTCGATTGCGATATTGGCGCTTACTGCATGTACAATTAAAAAGCCGCCTAAAAATTTACAAATTCAAGGTAGTGGAACATTTGATGAGAAAACATTTACTTTTCAAGTAACTTCTTCTCTTCCAAAAAATGCAAAACTAGATTTTATGATTAAAGATCAAGATAGCAAAAAATCAGTTTATGAAACTACTTTAGTTACGGATGAAAAAGGGTCCGTCGATAAAAGAATCGCTTTTGTTGTTGGAAAGCAAAATTTAGAAAGTCTGATCCTATTTAAACCGGAAAAACAAACAAAGGATATTCAATCGATTTATGGTAAATACGGTCAAAATATTAGAAACAACGCTTTCGGATATCAAACGGGAAAAAAGGATCATGAAAACTATTCATTTATCAAGTTATATGGGACTTTTATAAAGTATGGATCTCTATTAAAAGGAGGAGATGTTATATTTGATAAAAAACCTCTAAAAATAGAAGTAGGAGGGTAGATGCACAATTTTTATAAAAAGATTGTGTAAGTGAATATGATACAAACTAGTAAATTAATTACAAAACATATCCTTCAATTTTTGTTAACGATTGTCGGAATTGGATTCATTACTGCTTTATCATTTAGTGTTTTTTTACCAAATGGTGACCGGTTAGCTGAATTATGGAATCAATTACAAATATTTTTTTGGAGCTTTTTTTATTTTAAAGATTTAGAAGTTCTCATGAATGTCCAAGAGCTGGTTTATGTACCATTTTATACTGTTTTGAAAGATCCTTATGTCTATTCTTTAACAATCTTATTTGCTGCGTTTATTTGTTCAATCATCGTGGCTTTACTACTTTCTTATATGACATACTTGGCACCTAAAATTGTGAAAAAAATAATTCATAGTTTACTATTTTTCCTTCAATCAATCCCAGATGTTGTGATGATTGCAGGCTTACAAATATTTTTATTTTGGCTATTTAATAAAACAGGAGTCATGATTATTGATCCAGTAGCGGGTCTTGAGAGTAATGTTTACGTGCTACCAATTTTCGTGGTTTCTATCATTCCAACAATCCAATTATTTCAAATGATTTACTTATCAATTAATGAAGAAGAAATAAGAGAATATGTTGAGTATGCAAGAGCAAAAGGATTATCGAGATCGTGGGTTTTAGTAAGACATATTTTACGAAACGTAACAATAACTTTACTTACTAATACGAAATTAATTTTTTGGGTGATTATTTCTAATCTATTCATTGTAGAGTATTTATTAAACATGAAAGGGTATTTTTCATTTTTATTTAAAAATATGAATTCCCCAGAAATATTTTTTATGTCGCTTGTTTTACTATTTATTCCTTTCTTTATATTAGACGTATTCTTTAAATATATCGTAAATCGATTGAGAGGAGTAAGTGAGTACATATGAAAAATTTAAAACAGTACTTACCAATTTTAATTGGTTGTTTTATGATTATCGGTTTAATCGCATTTAGTTTTATATATACTTACTTTATTAAGGATACATTAAAGCCACCACCAACATTTCTGTATAATGATGAAGGGAAAATGATTGGCACTTACGGATATCCGCCAAGTTTAACCTATCCATTTGGTGTTGATCGTTTAGGTAGAGATGTATTTTGGATGGTAGTAGACGGTGCAAAATTTACAATTGCAATTGCTTTAGTCGTTGCTTTTATACGTGTTGTTTTCGGTATTTTATTTGGTTTATTTTTTGGATTTACAGGAAAGAAATTTGAAATGATTGTCAGTCCATTGATCAATGCATTTCGTTTCGTACCTGCTGTAATCATCGTTCTTCCAATATTTCAAATGCTGCAATTTGGAATAGGTGAAAATCAGTTTAAAACAATCAGCCTCCAAATATTATTGATATCTTTTATTGCGATACCGATTTTGACTAGTACGATCGGAGACGAGGTAAGGGAATTTTTGAAGAATGATTTTATCTTAAGCTCAAAAGTTATTGGTGCAGGTAATATGTGGTTGAGAAGAAAGCATGTAATTCCATTTCTTCGTACAAGAATATTGTTATTGTTCGTCCAACAAACAATTCAAGTATTATTCTTATTAACTCAATTGGGTGTTTTTAGATTATTTATTGGTGGAGTTGTTACTTATTATTTAGATGATGGCGATGGAAGAAAAATGTCAAAGGCGAATGAGTGGGCAGCAATGATTGGCAGTAATTTCTTTGAACTGTCAATTGATCCTTGGGTCATTATTGGACCAAGTATCGCATTTATTGTAACGATTTTTGCTTTTAATTTAATTAAATTAGGAATTGAAAGAATCATTCATAAACAACCAGCACCAACTACACAATTAAAACATAATTCTGTTAAGGATTTTGGTTCATTGAGTGATTTCGATTTTGTAAACAAAACTGAAGTAAAAACAGATTTAATGAAGGAAGACCAATCTTCGTATATATTATCAAAGTAATAAACAGCGATTATTCGCTGTTTTTTTTTTGGGTTCTTTTTATTCAGTTAGTTTCAATAAAGTGTTGTAGCTTTGAAGTCTGTACTTAGCATTTTAACGAAACATCTATTTATGAGAGTATTAAATGCAAAGTGCCATAAACTCTTGATTCCGCAACAGTCACAAATAAAACCAGAAATGCGGTATTTTAGAACGGGTGAACTTTTAATAGACCAAATAATAGGTATTGCATTGGGCTTATTTACTTTACTTTTTTCATTAATTTGTAGAAGTACTAACGGATGATCTTGAACACAAACGTTTCTCTTCGGTTTACAACTTTATTTATACATTTCTAATTCAATTAACGGATGTATGAGTTGAAGAATGTTTTCGGTAGTCTATATTATTGCAGATTTGTTAACAAAAAAATATAAGATATCATTGAATAGCAAATATACAAATATGAGACTAAGTGAATCATTGGATAGGTTACTTCTTTTGGGGATAATATAAATTATTAACAATAAGAGAGGTATCTCATGGAGAAAAATTGGTTCACTGACAAAGAACTTGAAGATTACTCAAACAAGGGGATTTTGTCTGATAAAATAGTGAAAGAATTGCGCGAATTAAGAGAAAAGGATAAACAGAAAAAATCATCAAAGAGCCCTTAGTTCTTTACAAAGCATTAGTTGTATAACTTTTAGAGGATCATCACTTGATGATCCTCTATTATATTAAAAAGGACTATTTGACTGTAAAAAAGAATAATAAAAAAGGGTACGATAAAATTTAATTTTATGAGAGGTGGAGATCCTTGAAAGTACATGACTGCCCTAAGTGTAATACCTATAGTGGAGAATGTGTGATTGTCATTCAAAATGCTCCGACTTTTACAGATGAGTTATTAAAGTGCAGCAATTGTTTATGGAGCGGTAAGTGGTCTGACATGATAGTACGGGAGCTCAAATTGCCGGAAATTCCAGGCGGGAAATCTAACACTGATGTCGAACCAATTACTGATTATTATGTAATTCATTCAGATCAAATCCGAATTACATATACAGGAGGTTGTTGTCCTCATTGCGGTGGAGGTGATCCCTTATGTTGGTGCATGACGTTATAAACGATTTCTGAGAGCGTTTAACTCGAAATTGTCATTTAGAGTAGTGAGGGTGAGAAATCATCCAATTAATTCAAGAACGGGCAAAAACTTATTATGTTGACTATATACCCCTCGTGGTATATTATGTGTTTGTAAGTTGTTTGTTGCTGATGAATAAAATAAGTAGACCTTTAATAATTAGTTTTTAGTTTATCTTTTTAAAATGAGTAGTTAATTCTTTGATAGAATATTCTATGAAGGAAATGTTACCGGAAAAGGAGGGATATAAGAATTGGAATATAATGATCAAATGAAAAATAGAGTAAAGCGTATTGAGGGACAGCTTAGAGGGATTTTAAGGATGATGGAAGAAAACCAAGACTGTAAGGAAGTCATTACACAGTTGTCTGCAACAAGAACTGCAATTGATCGAACAATTGGAGTAGTCGTTAGTTCAAATTTAGTAGAATGTGTTCGACATGCTGAAGAAACTGGTGAGCGAAGTACAGAGGAATTAGTTAAAGAAGCAGTAAACTTACTTGTAAAGAGTCGATAAAAAAAAGAGTGATCACGCTCTTTTATTTAATTTCTTATATACCCTTATGGGTAATTGTGGTATCGGAATTTAGAAGATTAGTCTTTAAATTACTGATTTTAAGGAAAAAAATTTAGAATTAAAAATACCCTATAGGGTAAAAAGAGGAGAAGTAAACATGACAGATATGAAAAGGACAACAATTGTGTTATTCAGTGGTGATTACGACAAAGCGATGGCAGCCTATATAATCGCAAATGGTGCAGCTGCGTATGATCATGAAGTGACAATCTTTCATACATTTTGGGGATTAAACGCTTTACGAAAAGACGAAGATATTCTCGTGAAAAAAAGCTTTATGGAAAAAATGTTTGGTAAAATGATGCCTAAAGGTGCAGAAAAGATGGGATTATCCAAAATGAACTTTGCAGGAATTGGTCCTAAAATGATTAAGGGTGTTATGAAAAAACATAATGCAATACCACTTATTAATTTGATTGATATGGCTCAAGAACAAAATGTAAAACTAGTTGCGTGTACAATGACAATGGATTTACTTGGTCTTCAGCAAAAAGAATTATTAGATAATATTGAATATGCAGGGGTAGCTGCATACCTTGCAGATGCCGAAGAAGGAAATGTAAATTTATTTATCTAAAACGATGAAACAAATGTGAAATTAAGGAGGAAGTACGTTGGAAGTCATCAAATATTTAGTTATTGGAATATCCATATTTCTTATCATAAAGCAGTTTTTTCCTGTAAAAGGGCTCAGACATATTTCAACAATTGAATTGAAAAGTGAACTAAAAGATAGAAATAAACAGTTTATAGATGTTAGAACTTCAGGGGAATATAATGCAAATCGGATAAAAGAATTCAAAAATATTCCGCTTCATCAGCTTAGTCAGAAGGCTGAAAAGGAATTATCCAAAAATAGGGAAGTGGTAGTCATTTGTCAAAGTGGAATGAGGAGTCAAAAAGCGGGCAAAATGTTAAAAAAAATGGGCTTTAAAAAGATTACAAACGTAAAAGGCGGCATGAATACATGGAAATAGGAGGAGATCTAAGATGAAACAAATAACACCAAAAGAAGTGGAAGAATTATTAAGTAAAGGCGAAAAATTAAATATTGTTGATGTGAGAGAAGTAGAAGAATTGGAGTCTGGTAATATACGAGGGATATTAAATATTCCACTTGGTTTATTGGAATTCCGTATGCACGAACTTGATAAATCAAAAGAATACATTCTTGTATGTCGATCAGGTGGTAGAAGTGGTCGTGCCTGTCAGTTATTGGATAGTCAAGGATATAATGTGATGAACATGACTGGTGGCATGTTGGAATGGGAAGGCGAATTAAACTAATTTTTTATCAATTAAAATACCCATATGGGTAAATGGAGGCGTAATGAATGAGCTTAATAAAAATAGATTTATTAGTCGATGCAAAAGGATTAGCATGCCCAATGCCAATTATCAGAACAAAAAAAGCAATGAATGAAATCGAAAAAGGTCAAGTAATTGAGGTGCAAGCAACGGATAAAGGCTCAAAGGCAGATATTCAAGCATGGACGAAAAGTTCCGGTCACCAGTACCTTGGTACACTTGAAGATGGGGGAATACTTAAGCATTACTTACGTAAATCCTTAAATGAAGAAGAAATAGAAAGAAAACATCCTAATGTAACTAGTAACGAAGGGCTTCAGAAAAAAATAGAAGACGGAGAAAAAATCATAATTCTAGATGTAAGAGAATCAGCAGAATATGCTTTTAATCATATCCCAAATGCAATTTCGATTCCTTTAGGTGAATTGAATGAGCGTATGGTTGAATTAAGAAAAGACAGTGAAATTTATATTGTATGTCGAACAGGTAATCGTAGTGATCTCGCATCTCAAACATTAGCTGAGTATGGATTCACAAATATTTATAATGTGGTGCCCGGTATGAGCGCATGGTCAGGTAAAACGAATTCTTTGCATCTATAAGTGAAGGATCAGTTGCAGTTTAACATTCGAAAATGATGGAGACATAACATTTTCTTTTAACAAAGTTTAATTTTTTTACTTTCAAACATACCGTAGGGGGTAATGGTAGTGACAGTTAAATTAATGAATTCAAAAGAAGTGACTAGAAAAGTAATTCAAAAAGAAGCGTTATTTATATTAGATGTCCGTAATGAAAGTGACTTTCAAGATTGGAAGATTGAAGGTGAATATTTTGAATATCTGAATATCCCATACTTTGAACTACTTGACGGTGTTGAAGATATTTTAGGAAAGATACCTTCAGATAAAGAAGTGTTAGTTGTATGTGCAAAAGAAGGTTCTTCAATTATGGTAGCAGACATGTTATCTGAACACGGGATAAATGTTTCATATTTAGAAGGTGGAATGAAGTCTTGGAGTGAGTATTTAGAACCAGTAAAAATTGGCGATTTAAGAGGGGGAGGTGAACTATATCAGTTTGTCCGAATTGGAAAAGGGTGTCTATCCTATATGGTGGTGTCAAATGGTGAGGCAGCAATTATTGATGCATCTAGAATGACATCTACCTATTTAAACTTTGCAAAAGAGTTGAATGTCACAATTAAGCATGTATTTGATACCCACCTTCACGCCGATCATATCTCAGGAGGTCGAGAGATTACGGCTAGTACAGGTGCATCTTATTGGTTACCGCCAAAAGACGCAACAGAAGTGACATTTGAGTATCAACCGCTAGAAGACGGTAATTCAGTACAAATTGGAAGTACTGCAATTGACATTCATGCAATCTATTCACCAGGTCATACAATTGGATCAACCTCATTTATTGTTGACTCATCTTACTTACTGTCAGGAGATATTCTATTTATTGATTCAATTGGTAGACCAGATCTTGCAGGAATGGCTGATGATTGGGTAACAGATTTGAAAGAAAGTTTATATTCACGTTATAGAAAACTTTCAGAAGACTTAATTGTTTTACCAGCACATTTTATGATTATTGATGAGTTAAATGATGACGGTAGTGTTGCAGAAAAATTAGGTGCTTTATTTTCAAAAAATCATGGTTTAAATATCGAAGACGAAAAAGAGTTTAGAAAGCTTGTTACAGAAAACTTACCACCTCAACCAAATGCATATAAAGAAATTCGCGAAACTAATCTGGGGAAAATCACTCCAGATGAGGACAGAAAACGTGAAATGGAAATTGGCCCAAATCGCTGTGCGGTTCGTTAATTAAAAAGACTGATAGGAGGATTAAATAGATGGAATCAACAAAAGTATTAGATGCAAAAGGATTAGCATGCCCTATGCCAATCGTTAAAACTAAAAAAGAAATCAATGAATTAAAATCAGGTGAAGTTCTAGAAATTCATGTAACAGATAAAGGAGCTAAAAATGATCTAACAGCTTGGTCAAAATCAAGTGGTCATGAGTTAATTAAGCATGAAGTAGTCGATGATCATATTTTAAAATTTTGGATCAGAAAAGGCTGAACTAAGAAGGGAACCTACAAATGGTTCCCTCATAAACGGGAGGGAGAATAGATGGAATTAGGATTTATTATAACAATATTTTTAATTGGATTTGTCGGGTCATATATTTCAGGCATGCTCGGAATTGGGGGCTCGATTATAAAATATCCAATGTTATTATATATACCGCCATTATTTGGCATAGCCGCATTTAGTGCACATGAAGTCTCGGGAATCAGTGCAATACAAGTCTTTTTTGCAACAATCGGAGGAGTTTGGGCATATCGTACGGGTGGTTTTTTAAATAAGACATTAATCGCCTATATGGGAGGAAGTATATTAATAGGTAGTTTTATTGGCGGGTTTGGATCGAAATTAATGTCTGAAGGTAGCATTAATCTTATTTATGGGATTTTGGCTTTAATTGCTGCTGTTATGATGTTTATCCCTAAAAAAGGGATCGACAATATTCCACTAGATCAAGTGACATTTAACAAATGGCTCGCAGCGGTTTTAGCATTAATTGTCGGTATTGGTGCAGGAATTGTTGGTGCAGCGGGAGCCTTCCTACTAGTACCAATCATGCTTGTTGTCCTGAAAATACCAACACGTATGACAATTGCATCATCTCTAGCAATCACATTTATCTCTTCGATTGGAGCAACTATCGGCAAGATTACAACTGGACAAATTGAGTATGGTCCAGCAGCAATTATGGTAATTGCGAGTTTAATTGCTTCTCCACTTGGAGCAATGGCAGGAAAAAAAGTAAATACAAAAATATTACAAGTTATTCTAGCATTATTAATTTTTGCAACGGCATTGAAAATTTGGCTTGATATTATATAGAAAACTATTCTTTAACAGCGAACAAACATTTGCTTAATCAATAGTTATATTCTATTTTTTAACATAACACTGCGTTTATTGTTCAATATGAGTTGCTCCGGCAGCTCTTTTTTTGTTAACTCATAATTCGTAATATCTTTTTGAATAATACCAAGAAAGTAAATAAGAATGTTATTTGATATTCATCACATATAATAAGTAAGTTTAGCAATAGATTCTCTAGTCCTATAAATGGAAAATACTCAAAAGAGGTATATAATGGAAATTATATTATAGATAAAATGGATGTGTACTACTGCATGGGGTTTGAGAAAATGAAATTTATTACTGAACATACATATACGAGAGACCGATGATTTTAACGACAGGTGGTGTTGAGTATATATTAGATGCAGTAAAGAATGTCGTAAAATAACGATGATTAATTTTATATGATAGGTGTGAATAGGAATGCGAATAGAACATGTGGCTATTTGGGTAAATGATTTGGAAGGTATGAAGTCGTTTTATGAAAAGTATCTTGATTGTAAGGCAAACAATAAATATCACAATATTGAAAAGAAATTTGAATCCTATTTTCTAACTTTTAAGTCAGGTGCAAGATTAGAAATTATGCGAAAAGTAGGTATTGATCAACCAAATAGAAACAATCAGTTGGGTTGGGCACATATAGCAATCTCTTTAGGAAGTGCGGAATCTGTAAATCATCTGACATCAAGATTAAAAAACGATGGTTACTCTATTGTGAACGGTCCACGTGTCACTGGGGATGGATACTTTGAGAGTGTAATAGAAGACCCGGAAGGAAATTTGATAGAGTTGACTATTTAAGGAAAATAATGTTTTAGCTAGTTAAACAAGAACACATTTCACAGATATTGCATTTTTTTTAACAAATTGTGAATGATTGACAACTAATTTAGTATTTGAAAATAGTATTAAAATGGTATAATAAGTAAAAAAGTGTGAGGTTTATATGGTGAATATCGGGGATATAATCTATCAGTTAGTTGTATTGCTTGTTCTTATTTTTTTTATAATCTTTATTGTATCATTTGTACGTAACTTTAAGAAACGAAATAACCAATTAAAACGTATAGAAGATAAGTTGGATAAATTATCAGAACTAAAATCAAAAAGAGTTGACTAGACCCATTGAACTTACACATGTGTTAGCAATCGATGAACCTAGAATTCTCTGGCCGTGAATGTAAGGATTATTCGATCATTCTTTTGAATTAATAAGCAGACGTAAGGTTCTTCCATTTGGAAGGATCTTTTTGTTTCATTTAATATTAATCCGACATGAACTAATTCCCCAAAACATATACTTTATTGGTTTGTTCACAAAAATGACAAAAAATCTTACTGGAAGATTGAATAGCAAAATCCAAAAAAAGGAAAATAATAGAATTAAAACGAATGTATTACAGTATTAACTAATCGAGGTGATCATTATATGAGTGATAATGAAAAATATGTAGACTGGTTAGATGAAATTGTGAAGCGTCATGAAAAAGAAGGTGGTTTTGACAATTTACCTGGAATTGGAAAACCTTTACCAAAAGAGCATTTAAAGGATGACTTATTAACAACTGTCATTAAAAGATCAGGTTATAAGCCAGATTGGTTATCTAAGCAGAAAAAAATATATGATAAGCTTGAACATATTATGTCGCAGATTAAGTCAGAAGAACATTCTTCAATCATTTCAAAGTTAATAAATGAAGTGAATTATGAAATCAAACAATATAATTTGGGTTGCCCATTTGCGATGCAAAAAAATTATGTAACGAGAGAAAATATTGAACAGCAGCTTTTATTTTGGAAATAGGTAAATTATCAAATTGTAAAAGGGAGTTTGAAATGAACGAACAATTAATTCAATTAAATAGTTTAATCAATTGGTATAAATCATTGCCCTTGAATGATTTAGAGTTAATGAATAAACCAATTGCTGAAGGCAAATTCTCAGTGAAAGAAATTATTGCACATCTTTATAGATGGGATGAATTTTTACTAAACTTCGGTATCCCTTCAATTATTGAAAGTGGCAAAATAGATTTTCCAAATTTTCATGACTATAACCATGAATCTGCAAAACTAGTATCAGAAAAAGGAATTGAAGAAGTCATCACACATGCGATAAAAACTAGAGGAAATCTCGTAAAATGTTTTAATGATCATCAGGAATTTGCACAGAAAGAAATCAGCATGAATGGCAAAACACATAATCCAAATACAGATCAGCATTATACTTTTTATTACTTAATTGAAGATTTTAGTGAGCATGATCAGCATCATAAAAAGCAAATCGAGGATTTTTTACATATTCAAAATTAGAGTCCCAGCAATTGATGACGCAATAGTTATGAATGAACGAATGATGAACGCCCATCGTAAATTGATGTAAGTTAATTTGATGAAGGTGATTTAGAAAATTGAAAGTCAATTGTAAAAGGGAACTGGGCTAGTAAGAATAAATATTTATATAGTATTAGGTGAGGTTATGAAAAGAGAAAGAGTGATATTTGTATTAATCCTATGTATTTTGTTCCTTACGAATGTTCCGAGTATACTGTCTAGTTCAACTGTCATTTTACGCGAAGAAAAAGCAGGTGGATATCAATATCAGATTACACAGGAACAAAAAGAATTTAAATGGAAAATAGGTCACAAAGAAAACATGTTCTACATCATCGAGAGTAAAGAAAATGCTGATTATTTAGATCGTTTTAGAAGAACGGTTAATGATCTTAGTTTGCAAAAATTAGAATTTATTCTTAGTATTTCATATTTAGCTTTTGTTATTATTATTATCTTCATAGTAAAAAGAAAGAAAAAAACAATGCCTT
>NZ_JBALMS010000027.1:46049-65340 GCF_036962205.1 Bacillus sp. JJ664
TTTGAATACATTTATTGACTTATATGACTCATACAATGATGCAAATTATTATTTTCAAAGTTTAGTAAATATAAAAGGTGAATTGTAAAGTAAGTTGAACCAACTAATAGAAAGTTATAATAAAAGCTCAGAGTTTCTAAAAAACTCTGGGCTTAATTTATGTTCGAGTATCATTCCATTAAAAGCCTTCTATTATAGTGTTCTAAAGCTTCTATTTGTTATTATTGCCTTTTCAATCCTTTGACATCTCTTCGTCTATTTTTTCTATTAATTCCTCCATCCTTACTGCAAGCTAATAGGGCAATCTATTATAAATTTGATATTATAATTTTGTATCAAAACTTAAAATAATTATTAAACTTAAGTATTTTAAGTTTTATTATGGATATATCTTGATTCATCTTATATAATAGAAGTCAAGTAATGAAATATTTTAAGGGGCAGTAGTCTATGTATCAAGAACAACGGTTAACTTTGATAAAAAAGTATTTGTCTTCTCATAAAAGTATTTCATTAGAAGAAATATGTGAAATGCTTAGTGTGTCAAAGGATACAGCAAGAAGAGATCTTGTTAAACTCGAGGAACGTGAAGAAATAATTAGAATCAAAGGTGGAGCGACACTACCATCAGCTAATAAGGGTTTAATCGATTATAATGAACGAAAAGTGACAGCAAGTAAGGAGCGAATTGCTCAGAGCGCTTCTCTCTTGATAAACGATCATTATGATTTATTGATCGATGCATCTTCAACTGGTGCACTTATGGCTAAATTTATGGAAAACAAGCAGGTTAATGTGATTACAAATTCTATTGATATTGTTGATTTATTAGGGGAGCATACTGAGATTCCAACTTTTTTACTACCAGGCAAATTCAATCGGAAAAACAGAAATCTAACTGGACCTAGAACGATTGAAACTCTAAATGACTTTATGTTTGATCAGCTTTTTATAGGTGCTTGTGGTATTAGCTCTGAAGGAGCAACATCACCTGATGAGGAAGAAGCTTTCTTAAAGAAGAAAATGATTAGTCGTGCACGACAAGTTATTTTACTTGCTGATCGTTCAAAGTTTGAAAAAACATTTCTACACAAGGTTTGTGACATTACAGACTTTGATGTAATTATTACAGATACACAGCCGGATGATGCTGTGCTGAAAAAAATCATAGAAAATAATATACATTTAATTGTTACCGAAGAAGAAGGAGAGAGTGAATAAGATGAAAAAAATTAATGTTGGTTTGGTTGGGTATGGCCTTTCAGGAGCTACTTTTCATGCACCATTGTTAAGTGTTTTAGAGGAATTTGAAGTGTTAAAAGTAGTAAGTTCTAATAAGGAAAAAGTTCATCAAGATTTGAGCGGCGTTGAAGTAGTGAGAAGTTTAGAAGAAGTTCTTAATGATCAAGAGATTGATTTAGTCGTTATTACAACACCAAGTGGTTTACATTATGAGATGGCGAAACAAAGCTTAATGGCTGGTAAACATGTTATTTTGGAGAAACCAATGGTAGTTGAAACTCAGGAGGCAGAGCATCTAATCAAAATTGCCGAAGAAAAGAACCTACTTTTAAGCGTTTATCATAACAGAAGATGGGATAATGATTATTTAACTGTGAAGAAGCTAGTGAGTGAAGGGGTGCTTGGAGAAGTTAATACATATCAGGCTCATTTTGATCGCTTTAGACCAGAAGTACGGGATAGATGGAGAGAAAAGCAAGGTCCTGGATCGGGTACATTGTATGATTTAGGTTCACATTTAATCGATCAAGCCTTACAACTATTCGGATTGCCAAAATTTATATTAGCGGATGTGTTTGCTCAAAGAGAAAATGGTGAAACGGATGATTATTTCCATCTTACTTTAGGATACGAGAAGCTAAGAGTTATTTTACATTCTGGTTCAATCGTTCCGAATAATGGACCGCGATTCCAGGTTCATGGAAGCAAAGGAAGCTTTATTAAGTACGGCCTTGATGGACAAGAAGATGCACTTAAATCTGGTAAAAAGCCTATAAATGATTCATGGGGAGCTGATAATCCTGAATTTTACGGTACGCTTAATACAATTGACGGGGACACAGTGAAATCGGAAACAATTGAAACAATAAATGGTTCTTATTTAACGTACTATAAAAAAATTGCCGAAAGCATTAATGATGGAAAAAGTACACCAGTTTCAGGTCAAGAAGGTTTATTAGTCATAAAAATCATTGAAGCTGCAAAAAAAAGTAGTTTAGAACAGAAAGCAATCTATTTAGATTAAATTGTTCTTTAAGGAGTGTTTACTGTGGAAAATACCAATATGCAAGAGAAACTTGACCTCATTAAAGTGCAGGAAGAAAAACTAGTTTTTAAGCGTTTTTCTAATGAAGATGCACTAGAAATCGGATTATCAATCATTGAAGCTACAAAAAAAATCAATAAAGCTGTATCAATTAATATCGTGAAAAATGGGCAGACAATCTTCCATCACGCTATGGATGGTACAACGCCAGACCAAGATGAATGGATTAAGAAGAAAACAAATGTTGTTCTACGTCATCACCACAGTTCATATTATATGCGACTTTATAATGAGATGAAAGGCAGATCATATTTTGAATTTTATTCTGTTAGTCCGTTTGAATACGCTATTCATGGTGGGGCTTTTCCAATCGCGATAGAAGGATCAGGCGTCATTGGAGTTATTACAGTTTCTGGCTTGTCCCAGGAAGAGGATCATGGATTGATTGTAGAGGCATTTACTAAATTTCTGACTAAAGCTGCCCATCTTTAATTCAATATATCAAACTCAAGAGTTGCTACAAGCAACTCTTTTTTTAAAAAAAAAATAGAGGTTTCTCCTCTAATATTTGCTACACTCTATAACCCACCGAGTGCTTTTATCGTTGCAGCACCAACAATTCCATCAACTTTTAACAGATGGTCTTTTTGAAATCTGCGTACAGCTTGATCTGTTTGATAACCAAATATGCCATCAATTCCTTTTGTATTGTACCCAAGAGCTGTTAGTTTTTTCTGTAGTAATATTACACTAGTACCACGACTCCCTATTTTTAATATTCCTACATTGCTAGTAGGAATAGGGGGATTTGTGCCAGATACCTTATATCCATTTGCTTTTGCAATTGTGTTAAAAGCTTTTGTAGATGTTGTTATGACAACTGGCGTATTTACTTTGATTCTAGCAAATAACCATTCTACTTCATTATCATACATTCGAATACAACCAGAGCTAACATATTTTCCAATTGAACTAGGGTTATTATTCCCATGAATGGCATATGTTGTGCCCCATGTGCCTCGAGCATTTAACCCAAGCCATCGGTTTCCAAGTGGATTTCGAGGATCACCTCCGGGAATACCCTCCTTATAGTACGGCCTGTTTACAATTTTATTTACAATTTTAAACTTACCTTCAGGAGTGTAGGATGGTTTACTACCCGTAGCTACTTTAAATACTTTAATGAATTTCCCATTTTCATAATAAGCAAGCTGATTTGTTGATTTATTAATAATCACAAATTGATTTCCAGCCGCTTCACTAGGCTTTATTCCTATAGTTACGAAAATAAGACAAGTCAAAATCAACAACGTAAATAATTTTCTGATCAATCGCTTTCCTCCCCATGGAATCATAGTGATAATCATCATTTAATCCTATGTTTGAAGTAGTTGTCTCTGTTACATCTATTTTCCAATTGTTAATTATTGTTAAATTTTTTTATAGATAAAAAGAAACTTACCTAAATGAAACTAGTATTTAGCAATGAATGAAAGGGAAATACAAATCTTTTGTAGAATATTGCAACAATACGTTTTTTTGAAAGGTTTTGATAAAATTGAAAACTTTACTATTAACAGGTTTTGAACCTTTTTTAAACTTTCCAATCAACCCTACGGAAAATATTGTGAAAAAGTTAGATGGACAAACTATTGGCAAGTATAAAATTATAGGTAAAATTTTACCTGTTGATTTTCAATCTGCGGGTGATCTTCTCATTAAGTTTTATCATGAAATCAATCCAAATGCAGTCGTTTCTTTGGGCCTAGCAGGTGGCCGTTTTAAAATAACACCAGAACGCATCGCTATTAACTGTAATGATGGTGCAGCAGACAATCAAGGGAATAAATTTATTGGTAAAAAAATCGATGAAAAAGGGCCAGATGGGTTATTTTCAACGTTACCTGTACAAGCAATTGTCGATTATTTAAATGAAAATAAAATGCCAGCAGAAGTTTCGAATTCAGCAGGAACCTATTTATGCAATAACGTAATGTATCAAATGCTTAATGAATTAAAGAAAAAAGAAATATCAATTCCAAGTGGTTTTATTCATATACCTGCTTCACATGAATTAGTAGTTTTACAGAAAAATTTACCTAGCTGGTCACAATCTGATTTAACAAATGCAATCAAGCTAGCGTTAGAAGTTATTAGCACAAATGAAGAAAATTAAAGTATCAATTCATCCTGTTGGATGTTCTGGTATTGTGTGTTATGTAGGGGATTCAATTTCAGATGAAACGAATGATTTGGTACACGTTATCTCAAGCCAAATTAAAAATAAATTGGGGTTTAAAATTACTGGTGTTGTTCCTTCGTATCATTCTGTTACCTTGTTTTATGACTCGAATACATATTCATTTTTTGAATTAAAGAAAGAAGTAGTAGCGCTAATACTTAATTTGCAAACTATAAATCTTAAACAAAAGAAAACAATATATGAAATTCCTGTTTGTTACGGATTGCAATATGGTCCTGATATCGAGAATGTCATGAATCTTCATCATATTTCAATTAATGAAGTAATTCAGATGCATCAGGAAAACTTATATCGAATTTATATGATTGGTTTTTTGCCTGGTTTTCCATATCTCGGGGGACTGAACCCAAAATTAGCTACACCTAGGTTGAAAAAGCCTAAACTTGTTCGACAAGGGGCTGTTGGAATTGCAGGGGAACAAACAGGAATATATCCGTTTGAATCGCCTGGGGGTTGGAATATTATTGGTCAAACACCAGTCAATATCTTTTCAAATAATGGTGACGATACGGTATTGTTTCAACCAGGAAGTTTTTTACGATTTAAATCAATTAATGAGATTGAATTTGCAGAAATAGATAATTCTATTAAAGAAGGCTCATTTTCGCTCAAGAAGGAAGTGCTCGAAGTTGCTGAAAATTGATTTGAATAGCGATATTGGTGAAAGTTTTGGACGGTATCAAATAGATGATGAAAGGATCATGCCTCATATTTCATCAGCAAATATTGCATGTGGCTTTCACGCAGGAGATCCGTTTACAATCTTTGAAACGGTTAAGCTTGCAAAAAAATATAATATTTCAATAGGGGCACATCCAAGTTTTCCTGACTTACTTGGTTTTGGACGTAGAGAAATGACTTTTACAGAAGATGAAATTTATCAACTAGTACTTTATCAAATAGGTGCTTTGTATTCAGTCTGTAGAGCTCATAAAGTGGAGCTACATCATGTAAAGCCTCATGGTGCTTTATACAATATGGCAGCAAAAAATAGTAATCTAGCATTAGCAATCACAAAAGCGATTAAAACTTTTGACTCATCTTTAATTTTATATGGACTTTCAAATAGTAAATTAATAGAAGCAGCAATTGAAATGAATATCCCATATGCTTCTGAAGTATTTGCAGATCGTACATATCAAGAGGATGGATTACTTGTTGATCGGAGTCTGCCTTTTTCTGTACATAAGAATACAAAAGAAGCAGTAGAACAAGCAATTCAAATGATAACTACGAATACAGTTACAACAAATTCAGGGAAAATTATCACATTAAATGCTGATACGATTTGCCTACATAGTGATTCAGTTATAGGGGCCGAGTTAGCAGTTGAATTACGAAAGAGTCTTCATCAACATAATATAGTTGTCAAAACAGTTGGAGAGTAAAAGATATTGATTTTATTATTTGAAGTGTTAAAGGTCGGGGTACTAGTTACAATTCAAGATATGGGCAGAAGGAATTTTAGACATTTAGGTATACCAGTTTCCGGAGCAATGGATCAACTAGCTTATCAAATTGGCAATATATTACTTGGGAACAAACGTGATGTTGCGAGTATTGAAGTTGCTCTGGGTGGTATGATTTTAAAAGTATGTCATGATGTGGATATCGTTATTACTGGAGCTGATCTATCTCCTACAATTAATGGAAGAGCAATTCCAATGTATCAAGTGATCCGATTGAAACAAAATGATATCTTAACTTTTCATGGTGCAAAAAGTGGCGTTTACGCTTATATTGCAGTACCAAATGGTATATGTAGTAAAGTAGATTTTGAGAGTCAATCTTCTTATGCTCTTGCTAAGTTAGGTTTGGTCATTCAAAAAGGAATGATTATTCAAGGGTATCATAACGATAAGCGTGATTTATTCGGTCTAAATAATGAGTGGCATCCAAGCCATTTAAATAAAAAAGTGGTTCACTATATTAAGAGTAGTCATTTTAACATATTACCTACTGATTTAAAAAATCAATTGTCAAAAAATTTATTAATAGGAACAAGCAATAGAATGGGCATGTATTTAAGTACAAATAAAAAGATCAATCAAGAATTGAATGCCAATATTCTTTCAGAGGGTACGACATTTGGTACTATTCAAATATTATCAAGCGGGCAGCCAATCATTCTCCTCGCAGATTGTCAAACGACTGGTGGATATGTGACATTGGGTACAATTATTCACTCTGATTTGCCAGTGATTTCTCAAGCAAAGCAAGGAGAATACATAAAATTAGTTGCAATAGATATAGAGAGTGCGAAAAATCGAAATATTGAGTATGAAAAATTTCTAAAGAATTTACTATTAGTAAGGCAAAACACAATAAAGGAGAGATTTTCATGATAGAAACAATAACAACTTTATTTCATGCCGCTGAAATTGGAGACCATCAATTAGTAGACAAGCTATTAAGTGAGCAACCAGCTTTAGTGAATAAGGAAAATGAAAGTGGTTTAACACTATTAGGTATTGCAGCTCATTTTGGAAAAATTGAAGTTGTCAAAAATTTATTGTCACATGGTGCAGAAATCAATGCTATTTCACATTCGAAAATTTCATTTATCCCTCAAAACACAGCATTACACGCATCAATTGCAGGTGCTAAATCAATTGAAACGATAGAGTGTTTACTGTTAAACGGAGCAGATTGTAACATAAAGGATAGTGAAGGACATACACCTTTACATATTGCTGCATTCGAAGGTAGCATTTCAATAGCAAAACTATTAATAGGAAATGGCGCAAAAATATATAAAAGCAATGCTGGTAAAACACCTTTACATATTGCTGAAGAACGTAACCATACGGAATTTAGTCATTTCTTATCACAAGCGATTAACTAAAATATGGCTTTTAGGGTAAGTGGATTTAAAGTAAATCAATATTCTTGTTAATAAATAAAAATTTGTTGTGTTGTGAACGCTGTATTGTCACAACACTTTTTGTTATGATGATATAAAAGTTATGAAAAAGAGGAATTGTTTTGAGAATAAATGTTTTTATTAGTGCATCAGGATATTGTTCAAGACGCGCAGCAGAAAGGCTTGTTGCGGCTGGTGAAGTTAAAATAAATGGTGTTCTTGCGGAAAAAAATAGTATGGTTGATCATCAAGATATCGTGGAAATAAATGGTGAAGTGATCCAATTATCAAATGAAAAGCATTATATCATTTTAAACAAACCAGTTGGTATCACATGTACTGGTTTACATACAGTAGAAGGAAATATAATAGATTTTGTCAATTATCCGAAAAGATTATTTCCAGTTGGAAGGCTAGATAAAGATTCAGAGGGGTTAATTATCCTTACAAATGATGGACCTATAGCTCATAAAATCCTGCATAGTGAAAATGGGCATGAAAAAGAATATATCGTAACGGTTGATAAGCCATTTGACCATGAATTTTTGGTCGGTATGTCTGATGGAGTGCCAATAGGAGATGACATTACAAAAAAGTGTGAAGTGACGAGATTGGATGAATGTACTTTTCGTATTGTTTTAACACAAGGTTTAAACCGTCAAATTCGTAAAATGGCTAAGCATTTCGGATATAAAGTATTAAAACTGAAGAGAATTCGTATTATGAACATTCATTTAGAGAATCTTGAAGTAGGAAAATGGAGATCTCTATCAGATTTAGAATTAAAAATGCTTATAGACCAATTGAAAGAGGAAGAAATGAATGAAAATCTTAATTGATGCAGATGGATGTCCAGTTGTAAATGAAACGATACAAATTGCAAAAGAGTTTAATGTCTCAGTACTTTTACTATGTGATACTGCTCATATTATGCAAAGGGAAGGGGCAGAAACAATCATCATTTCTCAAGGTGCAGATGCTGTTGATTTTGCATTAGTTAATAGAGTAACAAAAGGCGATGTAGTTATTACGCAAGATTATGGACTTGCAGCTATGGTTTTATCAAAGCAAGCATATGTATTAAATCAAAACGGCCATCAATATACGAATGAAAACATTGATTCTCTCCTTCATTCACGCTATGTTTCAAAGAAAATTCGTAATGCAGGTGGAAGGATTAAAGGACCTAAAAAACGCCAAAAAGAAGATAATACAAATTTTGAAATTGGCTTAAGAAAAATGTTAACGATGATTACAATGTAGTACAATAAAGTGAAGGAATAAAATCTACAAAAAAGGAGGAGCGCATGTTAACTTTAGCAAGGAAGAACTTAAAGGAATACTTTGGATATGATCAATTTAGAAAAGGACAAGAACAAATTATCGATCGAGTTTTGTCAGGTCAACACACCGCTGGCATCATGCCAACGGGTGGAGGGAAATCAATTTGTTACCAAATTCCAGCGACAATACTCCAAGGAGTTACCCTCGTCATTTCTCCACTAATCTCTTTAATGAAAGACCAAGTTGATTCCCTACACCAAGTAGGAATTCCATCCACTTTTATCAATAGTTCACTTTCATATCATGAGGTAAATGAAAGATTGATGGATTTAAGCATTGGAGAATATAAAATACTTTATATTGCACCAGAACGACTTGAATCTGAAAGTTTTATCAATCAGTTAAGGCAATTGCCTATTAAACTAGTGGCAGTAGATGAAGCACATTGTATTTCATCATGGGGGCACGATTTTAGACCAAGTTATTTAAGAATTAAACATTTAATTACTGAATTACCATCTAATCCTACAATACTTGCACTAACGGCAACAGCTACCCCACAAGTAAAAACTGATATTTGTAGTCAATTAGGCATTGAAGAAGAGAGTGCAATTATCACAGGATTTGGAAGAGAAAATCTGTCTTTTAAGGTTATTAGAGGACAAAATAGACTTGATTATATTTCTAATTATGTAAAAAAGAATAAAAATGAAGCTGGAATTATTTATGCTGCAACTAGAAAAGAAGTTGATAAAGTAACAGAGCAACTGAAAAAACTTGGTGTGTCAGTTGGAAGATATCATGCAGGTTTAAGTGATGCAGAAAGATCAAGACAACAAGATGCATTTCTTCAGGATGATATAAATGTCATTGTAGCAACAAATGCGTTTGGGATGGGTATTGATAAATCAAATGTGAGATATGTCATTCATTATCAAATGCCTAAAAACATGGAAAGTTACTATCAAGAGGCAGGAAGAGCTGGGCGAGATGGATTAGAAAGTGAGTGTATTCTACTTTTTAATGCGCAAGATGTACAAATTCAAAGATTTTTAATTGAGCAGTCAACTCATGATTTTAATAGAGAAAAACAAGAAATACAAAAGCTACAGTCAATGAAGGATTACAGTTACCTAGAGACATGTTTACAAGCTTTTATTCTTCACTATTTTGGAGATCAAACTAATCAAAAATGTGGAAAATGTAGTAATTGTATCGATCAACGTTCTTCTATTGATATTACAAAAGATGCTCAAATCGTTTTATCATGTATTATTAGAATGGGTGAACGATTTGGTAAGACTATGGTTGCATCTGTATTAACAGGTTCGTCAAATAAAAAATTACTAGAGTTTAACTTCCAGACATTATCAACCTATGGACTGTTAAAAAATCGTACATTAAAAAATGTAGGAGACTTGATTGACTTTTTAACGTCTGAACAATATATAGGTGTAACCGATGGTAAATTTCCTTTACTAACTGTAACAAATAGAGGTAGAGAAGTACTTTTAAATAAAGTTCAGGTAATGAAAAAAGAAGAGGTTATTGTTGAAGCAACTACTACAAACAATGAGTTATTTGAACAATTACGTGCATTACGTAAAGAAATTGCCACAGAATTAGCTGTTCCACCATTTGTTGTATTTTCCGATAGCACTTTACGAGATTTGTGTAAATTACTACCTGAAACAGACGAGGAATTTTTAAAGGCTAAAGGTGTAGGGCTTCAAAAACAGCAACGATTTGGTAATCAATTTATTGAATGTATTCAGGCGTATAAGGCGGCGAATCAAATTAAATATACAAATAAACCGAGCATCTCTTCAATGAAGGAAAAGATTCCTTCACATGAAATCTCTTATGATTTATATAAAGAAGGATTAGATATTAAACAAATAGCAAAGCAAAGAGGGTTAAATCCAGTAACGATTGAAAGTCATATACTTCAAGGAGCAGTAGAGGATACGACATTTGAATGGAATGAAATTTTACCAATCGATATAGAAAAAGAGATAAATGCTGCGATTAAAGTGGTTGGAAGTGAAAAGCTAAAACCAATAAAAGAAGAGCTCCATTCTGACATTAGCTACTTCATGATCAAAGCGGCAATTATGAAAGCTGGAATATAAAGTTTGGTACCATTTAATGCAAAAAAGAGCTTCCATTATTGGAAGCTCTTTATCTTTATAGTAAAGGGCGAGTTATTAATGTTTATTTGCATGTACAGATATTTTTTTAGTCTCTTTGCTTTCATTGTGATTACGATCAACTGCTGTAATTACGTAAGTATAGTCTTTATCCTGTGATATTGTACGATCTAGATAAGTTGTTTCTTTTTCAACAGATTTACGAACAGTCGTTAAAAATGGAAAGGATGGGAGAGGATGAAGAGGAGATTTATAAATAAAGTAATCTTCAATAATAGATTGAGCTTTTCATTTATTTTAAATGGGAATAGAGTAGGAAGAATTACGAAAGTGGAATAACTGATGAAATAGATCAAGTCTATTCCATAGTAAAGTACTAGAATATATTTTCAGAAAATTTATCAGACTAGTAAATGATTAAATTTTATTGCATAAAAATAGAACATATATTCTGGTATTCTAGAATTCTTTATGGTAAAATTAGGTAGAGTAGAGTTGTGGTAGGTGCCTTTCTTCGGTTGAAGGGAGGTGATTTGGTGACTGGTTATGAGATTGCAACACTATTAATCCAAAGTATTGGAATAACATCAACTGTAATCTTAAGTGTAATCGGTATCGTCGTTTCTTTGAATAAAAGAAAATAACCACCCTACCCCTCGAATGGATGTGGTGGCTATATTCACTAGGTCCGAGGAAGCAACTTTACAATTACTACTCGGAAGGAGATGTGTATGCAGCACATCTCTTTTAGTATATTCTTAATGATACTATTATAGTACTTTTAGTATAATTTGACAATGAAGTTGTCTTTCTTTTTACTTAGTTCTGATCAATTTGCAATCTTTTTTGATGAATTACTAACTTCTTTTTTAGTAGAATTAAGTAGCATGATTAATGCAATTCCTAAAAACGTAAGGAAGATTCCTACGATTTGAAGAGGAGTTGGCTTAAATCCTGTTATCACAGTATCTAATACAATAGCTACTGCTGGATCTAAAAAAGTAAGGACAGCGATCGTATTTGCAGGCAGAAATCGAATATTGCCAAAAAATAGAGCATAAATCACGCCTGTATGTAAGAAACCAATAATTAAAATAAAAGTCCAATTTTCCATATGTAAGTTTTGGAATGCACTAAATTTTACAAAAGGGAGAAGTAAAATAAATCCTAAAGTAGTTTGTAAAAGTGTCGTAAAATAGGCACTTGTTTGAGTGATTCCTTTGTTAACGATCATTAGAAAGCCATAAAAAATTGCAGCAAGAAATGCCCAAATAACACCGGAAGAAAGAAGTGTTTTTAAAGTAAAATCTGAATTAATACCTGATAGTAGGATTGAACCGATAAAACTACTAAAAACACCAAGTAGAGGTATGATCGTTATTTTTTCTTTGAAAATAAGGCTTCCCGCTAAGAATAAGACGACAGGTGCTAAATAGTAGATAGAGATCGAAATCGTTACTGATAAATTTTCAAAGGATTTAAATAGAAAAACCCAATTACAAACTAATAAGACACCACTAAATAGTGAAAGAAAAATATCTTTTTTATGATAGATTTCATTTTTACGCAAGCCACTTAAAAACCAAACTAAAAATAAAAAAATACTTGCAAAAATACATCGTATAAATACTAAATCAATTGCTTTAAGTCCGGTTTTTGGCGCAATAAAACCAATCGTTCCAAATATAGCCATTGCGATGATAATACTAATCGTTGCTTTCTTGTTGACCTCTTGTTTTGTCATAACATCACCTTCTTAATTTAAATATTCTGTCAAATAAGTATAATAGAAAATATGGAGAATTGATAGTTTCCCAAAATGTTTCTATTTATGATTCCTCCGTTTTTTTAAGCTTTCAATATCTATATTCAATATTGATATTTATACAACCTGCATATATTTATAGCCAAATATCTCATATTAAATAGAAAAACATGGTATTTCAAAAATCTTCTTTTATAATATTAATATAAGAATTATAGAAGGATTTTTAGAAAAGGTGTCGAAACATAATCTTGTACATCATCATAATACAGTGAGGAGAATTATATTGAATATTGTCGTAGTAAATGGTTCGCCAAGAGCAATTGGACGAACTGGTGTATTAGCAAAACAACTCGTGGAAGCCTTTAACTTTACATTTGTAGATTTAGCATTAGGTGAATTACCTTTATATAATGGCGAAGCTGAACAAAAAGAATTAGATCCTGTAAAATCAATTCGAAATATGCTAATTCAAGCAGATGGCATTGTGTTATGTACGCCTGAGTATAATAATGCGATGAGCGGTGCATTAAAAAATTTAATCGAGTTGTTTGGATCTGAACCATTTAAGAAAAAGCCGACTGCTTTATTGGCCGTTGCTGGTGGAGGAAAAGGTGGCATTAATGCTCTAAATAATGCGAGAACTGTAATAAGAGGTGTTTATGGAAATGCAATTCCAAAACAGCTAGTTTTAGATCCAGTTGATTTCAATGAAAATGATGTTTCGGTCAAAGAGGATGCTTTTACAAAAGTGACTGAAGTGATTGATGAATTAAAAGAATATGTACAAAAAGAAATTTTATACAAAGAATTTTTAGAATCAAAAAGCTTCTAATAAAAATGGCCCTCTACTAGTAAACACTAGTTTTGGGCCATTAAATGTATAGTTTATTCCATATGGAATGATTTGTCATTTACATTACGAATTGGGAAATTTACTTTGTAACGAACCGCAATGATTCTAATTAGCGTAGTAATGACAAAACAAATATATAGAGATGATAATTTTGAGAACATTTCACTTGTAATCAGTATGGAAAATGAGCCGACAATTGCTGCTATTGCATAGATTTCTTTTTGGAAAACAAGTGGTATTTCCCTTGCGAACACATCTCGCATAATTCCACCACCGATTCCAGTGATTAATCCCATTGAGACAATTAAGAATGCGCCTTTTAATCCATGGTCAATTGCAGAATACGCACCGACCGCTGTAAATACACCAAGTCCAATTGCATCCGTTAATATTAAAGTAGTTTGAAACTGTAATGTACGTTGATAAAATAACCAGGTTAAAATAGAAATGACAGTACTTACAATAAAATATTGAGGCTTAACAAATACATTAGGTATGGATTGACCTAAAATAATATCTCGAATTAATCCTCCACCTAAAGCTGTACATGCAGCTAAAAAAACAACACCAAATAAATCCAATTTCTTTTGAATTCCGACTAAAGTACCAGAGATACTAGCCGCTATAATTCCTGCATATACAAAAACCTCGATTAAAATCATTCTCCTCTATCCCCTAACAAACAATTTCATAAGAATCATTTTATCAACATGAAGTTTCTATTACAATATCAAAATAGTTTTGAAAACGCTTCATTTTAAAAATATTTTTCGTCATAGAAAATACCTTTAAAATAAACGAATTTAGCATACAAATTTAATTTAATTAGGAGAGAGTAAAATGAATAATAAATTAAACAAAAATGAAGTTTCAAGAGTTTTTTATCAAGAAATTGATGCAATTATGAAACGATATAATATTATTGGCTGTCAAGCAGTGTCTGTATATAAGGAACAAGTTATTTGGTCTGATTCCTTTGGGGATCGCGACGTATGTTTGAATCAACCTGTATCTGAAAATACGATGTTTAGAATTGCTTCCATTTCAAAATTATTTACTGCAACTGCAATCATGCAACTGTTTGAAAGACAACACTTAAGATTGGATACCGATATTAGTGACTATATTGGCTTTGAAGTAAGAAATCCAAAACATCCAAATTCAATCATTACATTAAAACAAATTTTAACCCACACATCTTCACTTACGGCAGACGAAGAGTCTAACAGTATTTATGCAAAGTTCATTAAGGACGGTCAGACTGATCAAAGTGTAAGTCTTAAAGATTTATTAGTCCCAGGTGGAAAATACTATACTCATCAAATTTGGGGAGATTGGCAGCCAGGGAATTCTTCAAATTGGGTATATTCTAATATTGGTGCGATCATATGTGGAGCAATTATTGAACGAGTTTCAGGTATACGATTCGATTCTTTTATTCAACAAAACATTTTTAAACCACTAGGAATGGAACATGTTGCATTTTCTTATGCCGGCATGAAAAAGGACCATGAATTCGGCAATTTATATGAAGTAGATAGAATCTCGAAAAATTATAAAGTTACAATACAAGACGCAAATGAAACTAGTTTTAACATGGATTCTTTGAAACATTATATACCTGGAACGCACGGTGGTTTATTTGAACCTCAAGGTGGCCTTCGTTCTTCTGCATTTGAGTTAAGTAAGTTTTTACGAGCTCTAATGAATGGAGTATATAATGGAACAAGTTTGCTTAAGGAAGAATCATTGAATGTAATGAAATCAGTTCACTGGATGAGAGAAGAGGAGAACCATTTTTTCTCGAAAATGGGATTAGGTCTTCATATTAGTCATGATTTCCTGTCTGATAATAAAGAAATGATTGGTCATGCAGGTGAGGCTTATGGTCTGATTAGTAATTTGTATTGGAATGAAGAAAAAAAGTTTGGGATTATTTTTGTATTAAATGGTGCAAATTTCAACCTACAAAACAATAGTAGATTTGAGGTTGAAAAAGAATTAGCTGAAGTAATCTTTGGACATACAATTAAACCATATATTGAATGAAAAAGAAGTTTATGAAAATGCATTGGATTGAATTAAATTCTTTAATCTAAATATCATCAATATTTTTTTCCTGGAAGTTAGAGTTTAATATAATCTGACTTCCTAATTTTATTGAAAAAATACAACAGTTAAAATTCGGGATAAGACTAAACGGGAGGAGTAAGAAGGGGTATTTAATTAGAGTATATTATTAAAAAAAGATTGTGAATAATGTAATATATTGTTATAATACAAGACATAACAATTAAACTTTTAATAGAACAACTAATGCAATTGTATCAAATGATGAACACATTTAATCAAATACAAAGTGGAAGTAGGGAAAACTGTGAGAATCGTAACTGTTGGAGATAATTGTATGGACGTTTATCAAAATAGAGGTGAAGCATACCCTGGAGGAAATCCGGTTAATGTAAGCGTGTATTTAAAGGATTTAGGTGTAGATTCAGCATATATAGGCTGGGTAGGTACAGATGCTTATGGAGATAAAATGATAAAAGCGATCCAAAGTAGAGGTGTGGACGCTTCATTTGTTTCTAAAAAAGAAGGTAATACAGCCATTACATATGTTGAATTAGTAAATAATGACCGTCAGTTTGGTCAATATGATGAAGGAGTAATGGCGGATTTTACACTATCAGCAAAAGAGATTGATTATATAGAAACATTCGAATTAGTACATGCAGGTATATGGGGGCATGTAGATCCATTTATTTCAATTTTAAGGGAAAAGGGATTACAAACTTCATTCGATTTCTCCGATCAGTTACATCACGAACTAGTTAAAACATTACCACGTTTTGTTGATTATTCATTTTTCTCATATACAAATGATGACTCGTATATTAGAGCATTTTTAAAGGAAGTTTTCAATTTAGGTTCTAAAGTTGTTGTAGCTACACTAGGAGAAAATGGCTCTTTAGCCTATGATGGTAAACAGTTTTATAAACACGATGTCGTTAAAGGAAATGTAGTTGATACAATGGGTGCGGGAGATTCGTTTATTTCAGGATTTCTTTTTGGGCGTTTAAAAGGATATGAAATCAATGAATGTTTACAAATAGGGTCTGAAACAGCTGCAAAAACAATCAGTTATTTTGGTGCATGGTGACGAGAACAAGTTATCGATGTATAATCAATCTATAAATGAATAGATTGGAAAAGGATGAAGATAAATGAAATTAAATTCTTCAACTACCCAGCCTTTATATATGCAGATTAGACAGATGCTCCAAGATGATATAAAGGAAGGCAAGTATAAACCAGAAGAACAAATTCCTACAGAGGCTGAGCTTTGTGAACTTTACAATGTGAGTCGTATTACAATCAGAAAAGCAATTGAAGAATTAGTAAGAGAAGGTTCATTGACTCGTATTCCGCGCAGAGGGACTTTTGTGACAAATCAGAAATTTCATAATGAATTGATTTCTGTTAGTGGATTTTCGGAGTTTAGCCATCAATTAGGGATGATTCCTAACTCACGAATTTTGAAAAGTGAAATCATTGACGCATCGTACGATGTAGCAAATCGTCTAAACATAGAAGAGGGTAGTCCTGTACTAGAATTAGAAAGGTTAATGTATGTAAATGATCATCCGCTTTTTTATGATATTGCATACTATTCCTTACTTCGTTTTCCAAATTTAGAACAGAAAATTGCAAAAGATGAATCTACATATAAAATTCTATCAAATGAGTATCAAACAGAAATCGTTGCGAACGATAAAATTATTGATGTCATTGGTGCAACAACAGAATATGCTAAATTATTAGATTGTGATATTGGATCTAATCTGTATAAAATTGTAAAGATTGCTTTTGATTCAAATGATGAACCAGTGCATCTTTCTACTTTTGTTTGTGAAACCAAAAAAGTCAACTTAACTGTTCATCGAGCAAGATAATACATAATCAGATAGCAAAATAAAGGATAGCTAAAAGCAGCTATCCTTTTTGCATCTACAATTTTTTTAAAGTAACTTAATTATTTTTCTTCCTTTTTTCCTTTAAATTTATATAGTGAAGTATGCTGAAAAAAAAGCAAGCTTCAATTGCACTGGTCATTCTACTAGTAAATTTAGTTTTATTAAAACCGAATAATATATGGCATAAAGTATAAAATCCGGACAGAACGATGATCCATCGGAGAAATATTTTCTACATTAATTAATACTTCCTTTCAAATTAAACAAAAAATAAGACGTCCAATTCAATTAAGAATTAACGTCTTATGTTCCTTAAGCTATATCTTTTGCTAGTTTCATCTTTTGATTTTGTAATTGAATTAATCGGTAAGTTAATGTGATGGCAGATACCGATAAACCAACAATTAAGCCAATCCAATAACCTTTTGCGCCTAATTCTGTATTTTTTAATACATAACCAACTGGTAGGGCAATGATCCAATACGCTAAAATCATCATTAGTAATGTTACATTCACATCTTTATAACCTCTTAATGCACCTTGAATTGGAGCAGCGAACGCATCAAATAATTGGAACAAAATCGCAAATATTAAGAAACCACCAGCCAAAGTTTGAACTGACGAATCATTTGTATATAAACCAGCAACATTATATCTAAAGAAGTAGATAATAATACCGAAGATAGATGCGATTAATAAAGCCATAACTAAACCGATTTTACTGTATTCCTTAGCATTTTGAAATTGCTTTGCTCCGACTTCATATCCAACTGCAATTGTTAATGCCATTGAGATACTAAGTGGAACCATATACAACATACTTGCAAAATTCATTGCTACAGTGTGAGCCGCAATTGTTTCTGTATCAAATTCACTTAATAATAATGTAACAACCGCAAAAACACTTACTTCAAAAAAGATACTTAAACCAATTGGTACACCTAGCTTTAAAATACTTTTCCACGTAGCAATTGAAACTGATACAAAATTCTTAAAAATACGGTATGATTTAAAAGGTTCTTTTGTTTGTACAATATAAGTAGCTAAACCAAAAATGATCCAATACGTAATCGCAGATGCAACACCCGAGCCAACACCACCAAGTCGTGGTAAGCCAGCTTTTCCAAAAATGAGGAAATAATTTAAAATGACATTGACCGGAACAGACACAATCGTAATAATCATAGTTGTTCTTGTTTTTCCTAAGCCATCAATAAATTGACGAAGAACAGTGTATAAAAATAATGGTAAAATTCCAAATGATAATGCAAATATAAAATGAAGTGCAACTCGATGAACTTTCGGTTCTAGATTCATATGATTTAAGATTGGTTGAATTGAAAACATTCCAATGAAAATAATGATAATTGCAAGGAATCCAGCCAAATAAAGAGCTTGCATAACGAGTGGAGCAATTTTATTGTCTTCCTTTGCACCATTCAAATTAGCTACCATTGTAGTGACAGCGACTAAAATTCCAGTTAGTCCAGTACTAATCGGAGCCCAAATACTAACACCTATTGCAACGCCAGCTAAATCTTGTGGGCTACTATTACCTGACATAATCGTATCAAAAAATGACATCGAAAATAATGTCACTTGAGTTACAAGGATTGGGAGTAGTAGTGTGAAAAAGTGAGATATTTTTCCCTTTTTTGTCGTATTCATTTGATCGACCTCCTAAACAAACACTTTTACAATTGTATCATGTTTTGGTTTAATTGCTATATGTAAATCTTCTTTATTAATTAACTTTGAACAGAAAGTTGGAATTGAATTGAAAAATCAAGTAATCGTTATTACTGGAGCAGGAAGTGGACTAGGTGCTTCACTTGCAAAGAAATATTCT
>NZ_JBALMS010000027.1:65372-66182 GCF_036962205.1 Bacillus sp. JJ664
AAATAAATTAAAAGATATTGGAAGAGAATTACCTAATAATTATTCGATTCATACTGTTGATATTTCAAAATTAAGTGATGTAAAAAGAGTATTTGATTCAATCACTCTAACGTATGGCCAAATTGATTTATTATTTAATAATGCTGGAGTAGGTTCATTTGATTTAGCAGAAGAATTAAGTGAAGAAGATATACATAATATGATTGATATTAATTTAAAAGGTACGATCTTTTGTTCACAGGAAGTGCTTAAACAAATGAAAAAACAAAATAGTGGTACGATTGTTAACATCGTTTCAACAGCAGGTTTAATTGGAAAGGCTACAGAATCTGTTTATTGCGCAAGCAAATTTGGCGTAAAGGGATTCACTGAAAGTTTAGTTGTTGAATTAACTGGAACACCTATTTCTGTTTTTGCAGCATATATGGGTGGAATGAATACAGATTTTTGGTCAGGAATTTTTGATCAAGACAAAACATCTAAAATGATGAATCCAAACGATATTGCAGAAATTATTATGGATAATATTAAACCACGTAAAAACATTGCAATCCCTGAAATTATTATTAAAAATGTAAAATAATTTAATAGAATGACTACCTTTCCATAAACTATTTAGGATTTCAATGCTTAAATAGATGAAGGAGAAAAGTAAATGAAAAAATCTAAATCAGCAAATAGTAAAGTAAATAATCATCAAAATTTAGATGAACTTTTACTTGAGGATCTTAATACAGCGGACGATATTCCGATCGAATGGCTGCCAAAAGATGAGCCAATTACGAAAACAATGTCATATAAACAATCAGA
>NZ_JBALMS010000028.1:0-20507 GCF_036962205.1 Bacillus sp. JJ664
AATAGTAAAATAGGAGACGTTATAGGCTCCCAACTGTTATTGAACTTAAACGCTTAATACTTAATTATATTTATCTATTGATTATCGCCACAAATGTTAATATGCTATCCTGCTTTATTCATAAAATGTTATGAGCCTTTAACTCAATAAGTATAATAAGTGCTAATAACCCTAAAGCTAATATAAATCTCCAAACTTTTTGAAATATATAAGGAGTCATTGCTAATATGTTCATATAAAATGCACCTGAGTTGTCAGGCGAACCGAAACTTCCACTCTCCTCAGATGTTTTTCTATTATATTTGAAAGCTATTATAAAAAGTATACTATCAGTTATTCCTAAAAAAATAAGGAGTCCTAGTTCGTTAGCTGACATTTGTTTTTTCTTCCCCCACATGTTTATTCAGATACGTCCCTTTATTTTACCTAAACTTTTCATTTTATTCATCATAAAATATGCTTTCATGTTCAACGATCCGCTAAACACATAAAAGGGAGTCGATCATAATCGACTCCTTCATTTGTACTACTAACGCGGCGTTAGTTATATAAACTCAGACTTGGGTAAACGAGATTAAACAGAGTACTAATTCTGTTCAATCTCATTTTTAAATGGTGCTACTTGTTCCTTTGCAAATTTACGCGCTGCTACCACACATAATACAACGACGATATTCACGGCTACAAGTAACCAACCAACTTTCTCGTGCAGAATCAAAGAGGCAAGCAATAGTCCAAAAAAAGGTTGGAGAAGCTGCAACTGTCCAACCGCCGCTATGCCGCCCAGCGCCAGACCACGATACCAGAACACAAAACCAATGAGCATGCTGAATAAGGATACATAAGCAAGACTAAAAAGAGCAGGACGTCCGATGTCCTCCCACGAGCTTGGTGTTAAGTAAAACGAAAGCGGAAGCATAAGGGGCAGAGACAAAACGAGTGCCCAAGAGATCACCTGCCAGTTCCCTAGACGACGTGATAGGCGAGCACCTTCTGCATATCCGAGACCACATACAATGATGGAAGCCAGCATGAGAGCGTCACCAATTGGTGATGATTCCCCTCCATGTATTAGTGCAAATCCTGTCACCAAGAGGCTACCTATGGCTGAAAAGATCCAAAAGGCTGGTCGGTAGCTTTCACCACCCCGAAGTACACCAAAAATTGCCGTCGATAGTGGAAGTAGCCCAATAAAGATAATAGCATGTGCAGACGTGACATACTGAAGGGCCAAGGCTGTCAGTAGCGGGAAACCAATCACAACCCCTAACGCCACTACCAATAGTGGAACAATGTCGCTTCTGACAGGTCGTTTCACCTTGAAGATTAGAAGGAGAGCTCCAGCCAATACACCAGCTATCGCTGCACGACAGACTGTTAAAAACAAAGGATCAAATTCAGCCACAGCCAGGCGCGTTGCAGGTAGCGAACCACTGAAGATGAGTACTCCTATAAAACCATTAATCCAGCCTTTCGTTACTTTATTCATAGCAATCACTCCAAATCATCTCTCTTCAAACCCCTTTATGGATTAAAACGACTATTAAATGGATTTGATGTATTAGGAATCTGTTTTGATATATTAATTGTACTCACATTTAGAAAACAATCGAAGGAAATTTACAATTAAAATTCTACTTAGGTTTCACGACCCTCAATTTCCATAATATGTTAATACTTGAACTAAAATGATTTTCCCTTCTCTAGGAAAAATCCATATTAAGCCTATACTACCTTATAGAACAAAAAAAGCTACTGGGCAGCCTTTCGTGTTCTTCAACAATTACATGGTTTTATTGTTTTAGAAATCAACCAACACTATTTATTTTTTTCTTAATTTACCTGCAATATATATTAGTAAAGTAATAATGACTGAGTTTTGAATACACAAAACAATAATTCCAACCATTTCTTCTTCGTTTGTTGTTGCCCCTAGTATTGCACCTACAATATGCTCCTATTAAAATTTTATAACCATATTTTACCATAAAATTGATAACAAAAAAGACTGATTCCAAAAATAGAAATCAGTCTTTAAAACCACTCCGGTTCCTTATGATAACTCATCCCAATTTACAAGTTTCTCTAGCATAATAGAAATAATCATACCCATAATAAGTCCATTTGTTAAAAATGGCTGTAAATACATTGGTAGATCACCGAATATTGTAGGTGATATATTCATTAGACTAACACCTACTAATACAGGAGCTGCAATTCTAAAAATTGAATTGGATGTAAATACTTGCCCCTTTGTACTATTAAAAGCCGTACCAAATAGTTGAATATACGCAACAAATAATACTGCATTACCAACTGTAATTGGCATTGTAGATAGAAATGTAATAATCGGCGGAATTAAACCAACAAACGTAAGCAGCATCCCCCCTATTAAAAACGGCTTTCGGTCGTAAAGCTGGGTACTTTGTAGGAATCCTATTGATGATGTAAATGGTGTATAAGGTACAAGTCCAAATACCGGCGCAATCATTGAAAACAAACCTGTCAAAAATAGCGAATAACGATATTGCTTCCGCTTCGCTTCGATTCCAGTTACTTCAGATGCTGCTTGTAATGAAGCAAAGGTATTACTTAAATTCATTAAGCCAGCAAAGAAAGCAATCGCTATGATTCCAAATTCTAAGTTTGGTTTACCTAATGGGAATAGTGAAAATGTGGCATTTGCCGATTCCATTTTTGGCGTAGAATCGGAAAATAAGATTGCATAAAAGATCCAACCAACTATCATACCAATTAAGATTGAGAAATTGCTAATATTTTTTGATCCTTTTATCTTCAATATACTAACAAATAAGACAATTCCTAAAGATAGTAAGCTAACTGGTAAATTCATTTTTCCGTCTTCTGTGATCCCAAGCATTCCTTTGAAAAAGACAAAAATAAGCTGAAAGGATAGTAGGAATAAATAGACGGTCATAACCATTGGCGGAAAAATTCTTTGCACGTAAGATACTAGATTCATTGCAGCCAGTAATAACGTTACGACTCCAGCGGCTATAAATCCAGTTGCAATGCCCCCACCAATTTGGGTATAGCTTAAACCAATCGCAGGTGCAGTTAATCCTAAATTCAACATGACGCCCCATAATAAACCAGAATGACCTTCCATAATTGGATATTTATGTCCCTTCCATCCTTGAATAAAGGATGCGATTCCAGTCAATATAAGCGAGCTTCTCATCGTCATTTCAGTAACACTTGAAGGAAGATGAAATGCAGCTCCGATTGAAATTGGAACTACTACAGTGTTTGCAAAAATAAAAAATAACCATTGAAAAGAAGAAAAAAGCGTTACAGAGTCTTTTAAGCTTTTCATCTTGTCCCCCTCCTTGTTTACATTTCTAAGATTTTTGTGAATACAATTGTTCTCCAACTTCTTTTTTCAATTTCATAGAAGTTGAAAGGATGACACCTATTATTATTAGGAGCCCCCCAGATAATTGAGAAATAGATACATTATTTTTTAATATGATCAGTCCTACAAGCATAGCGATAAATGGTTCAAGATTCAAAAACATGGCAGCCTTTGAAGCACCGACAACTTGAATTTGATGATTCCAGATTAAAGTACAAATACCATGCATCAAAATGGCAGTGACAATTAATAAAATCCAAGGCAAAATATCTATACTAATCTTTGTGGCTTTTTCTGTTGCTAGAAAAGGTAATAAACTACCAAATCCAATTATATTCGAATAGAGTGAAATTGTAATCGAATGATATTTCTCTGTCAGTTTCTTGATCATGATGATCGAAATTGCAAAAGTGAGCATTGTGATAAAAATCCAAACCAGACCAATTGAAAGATGGATTTCTTTACCATTTGTAATCACCAAAATGACACCTATAAGAGCAACAATCGAACCGATACAAAATTGCTTCGTTAAGCTTTCTTTTAAAAAGATTGATGCTAAAAGTGAAGTCGTAATCGGTGCAAGCGCAAGTATTAATGCTGAAGTTGTTGGGTGGGCTGTTTCCAAAGCTGCATAAAATGACCATTGATTGAAACAAGTACCTATTAATCCTAACAGAAAAATCATGAACCAGTCTTTTTTTTGAATCCTTTTCCATTTATTCACCATAACTCCATAGATTATCATAAACATAGCGATAAAAAATAATCTGAATACTGCAAGGAACATCGGTGAGAATGCCTTAACTAAAATGGCTCCAAAAACAAAATTGCTCCCCCAACAGACTACACAAATTAGTAAAAACAAATAAGATTTAACCATGGTAGAATCCTGCTTTCTGATCTTCTATTAAACAAAACGAAAAAGGAAATCCAGAAGAATCTAGAAATCCTTTTTCGAACATACCATTTACACTTGAATAGATAGATTTTGCTTACCTAAAGAACCATGTACGATGTTTCCTTTATACATGACAGCATTACGTTCTGTACGCCTTGCAATTGCTTCAGCAGAGCAGCTTGCTGAGGTAAAAACTAAATTAGCAGCATCGCCTACTTTTGGCCAAACTTGATTTCCATTTACATCTAAAAGCGTAATTCCACCTGTAATATATTTAAGAGATTGCGATAAAGTGAATTCATCGATCCATTTAAAGCGTTCAGCAAGACGACCCGCTCTCTCTAAAATATCACCTGTACCTAACGGTGACCAAACATCAAATATATTATCATTCCCAACTGCTACCTCAACACCTTTTTCATTTAATAAATCAACTGGAGGCATATTTCGATTAATTGGGACACTAGTGACGATAGAGATTCCTGCATCCGCTAACATATCGGCTAACTCATTGGCTTCTTCTCTAGCAACGTCACCTAAACCAAATGCATGGCTAATGGCAACTCTTCCTTCCCAGCCTGCTTGTTTTGTTAAAGCTGCTAGTCTTTTCATTGTAAAAGTACCTAGATGACCTGGATCATGTAAGTGTAAGTCAATATCAGCATTTCCTTCAGTAGCTAATTCGAATAATTCAACTAATGAGGCTTCGATATTTTGGTCAACTACGGCTGGGTCAACTGCTCCAACGATTCCTGCACCATTTCTTAGTGCTTCTCTTACTAGCTTAGTAGATTTGGATCGTAATAATCCATGTTGCGCGAATGCAACAATCTCAGAGCTTAGTTTATCGGAATAGTTCTCTAATGCCATTTGAACCTGCTCCAAATTTCTCAGACCAATTTCCGGGTAAATATCAACATGAGTTCGTACATGTGCTGACCCTGATGCTAAGAGGATATCAAGTAAAGCTTCTGCACGTTTATTTGTGCTCGTTCCAATTGTAGGAAGTACATTTTTTTCATTTTCAAACCGTTCAATTACACTAGAAGTAGGTGTGCAGGCTCTCCAAACATCGCCCATCAATGTTTTATCTAAATGGACATGCTTTTCAATAAATGAAGGTAATAATAATAACCCTCCTGCATCTTCCTCGTGTAGGTCAGTTCCGATAAATTCACCTTTTATAATCTTGATGATCACGCCATTTTCTATTAACAAATGGGCTAGTTCAGTTTTTGTACCTATTACCCTACCATACTCTTTTTCATAGCCACATTCTAATCGTACATTCTTTAACCAATAAATTGCTTTCATGAACTCATCCCTTCTCTTCATAAACAGTCAATTTTACTTCAATGCTGATTCTAGAACTAGTCCGCCATAAGCGAGTCTGCCATGCGAAATCACTGCATTGCGATTAGCTCTTCTTGCAACAGCTTCTGCTGAACAGGATGCCTCAACAAGTACCATACTTGCTTCATCACCAACTTTTGGCCATAAGCGTTTGCCATCTTTGTCCAGTGTCTTCACTCCACCAGTTATAAATTGAAGTGATTGGGATAAGGAATATTCATCTATCCATTTATATCTTTCAGCTAAACGGCCAACTTTTTCTAACATATCGCCAGTACCGTATGGTGACCATGAATCATAAAATCCATCACAGCCAAGTGCAACATGGACTCCGTAATCATGGAGTAAGTCAACTGGTGGCATGACACGATTGATTGGTACTGTTGACATTACCGAGACGCCTAAATTTGCTAGAATGCTAGCCATTTCACGTGATTTTTCGATTGGCACATCACCTAGTGCAAAGGCATGACTTAAAGAAACTCTATTTTGCCAATTGGCATCTTCAATCAAAGATGTTAGTTTTTGAATCGTATAGAAACCTAGATGACCTGGGTCGTGTATATGAATATCAATATCAGCATTAAATTCAACAGCAATATCCATCATTTCATACAGAGAAGCTTCGATATTTAAATCAACACCACCTGGATCTAGTCCTCCTACAATCGTTGCACCTTCATTCATCGCTTGTCTCATTAAAGAGCTTGAATTTGTTCGCAATAAACCATGTTGTGGAAAAGCAACGATTTCATGAGTCATTTTCCCCTCAAATATATCAAGTGCTTTTTGAATTTCTTCTAAATTTTTCAAACCGATATAAGGGTCGATATTCACATGTGTTCTAACATGAGTAGCGCCACCTTTTAATAATAGTTGAAGCATTTGCTCAGCTCGGTGTTGTCCAGTACTTGCAAGCTCAGCTAACTCTTTTGCTTCTAAGTTTAGACGTTCTATTAAATTTGCAGCTGGAATGCAAGACTTCCATGGCATTCCTAAATAAGTTTTATCAAGATGGTTATGCATTTCTTTAAAAGCTGGTAATGCTAATAAATTTCCTGCATCATGAACTGGTGTTTGAGTTGAATCAATTGATATTTCTGCTAATTGAATCGAGTCAATTACACCGTTATTTATATAAAGATTATATAATCCTGTTTTTGTGCCAATAATTTTTCCGTCTTCAAATATAAATCCATCATCAAGTGTAACGTTTAACAGCCAATATGATTGTTCCATTTCATCACTCTCTTTAAATGAAGTTTAGATATTCGTTGTTTCTAACGTAGAAATTGAACCACTTACGATCTTACCTTTAAAGATAACTGCTGCACGTTTTGCTCGTCTTGCAACTGCTTCAGCTGAACAACTTGCTTCAACAAGGACAATATTTGCTTCGTCTCCAATTTGTGGCCAGACTTTTTCTCCTTCATTGTTTAAAGCTGTTTTTCCACCAGTAATGAATTGCAAACTATTTGCTAATGATTTTTCTTCTATCATTCGGAATCTTTCAGCTAAGCGACCAACCTTTTCCAAATTATCTCCAATACCAAATGGTGACCAATGATCAGTAAGGCTATCATTACCTAATTCAACCTTTACACCTTTTTCATGTAATAATGGGATTGGAATCGTTCTAAAAATAGGTACAGTTGAAGTAATCGAGATACCTAATTCTGCAAATCTTTCTGCAATGCCGGTTGCTTCAACAACTGATAGGTCTGCTAATCCACTCGCATGACTAACAGTTACTCGACCTTGCCAGCCAGCTTCTTCTGTTAATGCAGCAAGACGTTGCATCGTAAATAGGCCCAGATGATCTGGATCATGTAAATGCACATCAATACCAGCATTTGACTCTACAGCGATATCCATAATTGTTTCAAGTGATCGTTCAATATTTTCATCAATCGTTGCTGGGTCAACCCCTCCAACAAGATTCGCACCATTTCTCATAGCTTCTTTAATCAAACCTACAGAGTTGCTACGCAATAGTCCATGTTGTGGAAACGCAACAATCTCATAAGATAATTTATCTTTATATCCTTCTAAAGCTTCAATTGTCGCTTCAAGATTTTTTAATCCGATGACAGGATCTACATTACAATGCGTTCGTACATGTGTAGAACCGTAACTTAATAATAAATCGAGCATCTTTTCTGCTCTTTCTTTAGCCGTTGGTAATAACTGAGGCAACAAAATTTGTTCTTCTTCTATTCGTGTTCTTACACCATTATAAGCGGGCATACATGCCTTCCAAGGTCCACCATAATAAGTTTTATCAATGTGAATATGCATTTCTTTAAACGAAGGGATCATTAGAAGACCGTTCACATCATGCTGAGGAATTCCATCCGTAATCGGTTCGTTCTTTAAAATAATCGAAGCTATTTTCCCATTTTCAACCTTTACATTGTAGATCTGAGTTGCAGTTCCGTTAATCGTTTCATTTTCTTGATAAGTAAACCCATTTTCCAGACGTACATTTGTTAACCAATATGATTTTGACAATCTAATCACCCTTCCATTCCAATTTATATTTGTATCTATTCCATTATAAATTAAGTAAAAATTAAATCATTTCAGGATTTTTACAAATTTTTATGTTATTTTTACTATTTGTAAGCAATTACTAGCGTAGAAAAAGTTCACCTATAAATAGATGAACTTTCAATGCATCCGACTACGTACAAAAAATAGATTTTAGACTGATAGAAAACAATGAGTCACCCCTGTTTAGGTTTTACTTATGACGGCAGTGAACACTAAATACACGAAAAAAAGTGAACATTTGAATGTAGTCTACCGATTATTTAATGGCTACATCATTGATTTCTAAATAACCAGAAGGACTGATTGAAAATCCTTTTACGTCCTTTGCTACTGCTGCGACATTTTCAATGACTCTTACAGGAATAAAAGGTGTGTCATTCATTTCTATTTCCTGCGCCTCTGCATAAAATTCTTTTCGTTTTTCCTCATCTTTTTCTTTACGGGCAGCATTAATTAAGTCATCAACCTTTTGATTGCTATAAAAAAAGGTATTTCCTGCTCCTCCTTGTGAGTCTGTATGAAACAGATTATATTGGTTATAATCCGCATCGCCTGTTGCATTCCTCCAACTAATGATGAACATTTCTGATTGTCCACTATTTACTTTTTCAACAAACGAGCCATATTCCATAACTTGAACCTTTAGATGAATCCCAATCCCAATTAACTGCGATTGTAAAACCTCAGCTAAGTTGACTCTTTCTTTACTATCCATCGTTAAAATTGTTGCTTCAAAGCCTTTTGCATATCCTGCTTCAGCCATTAAATTCTTTGCCTCTTTTAAGTTGTACTCGTAAGCTTTTAGCTTTTCGTCATATCCAAATACCTTTGATCCCATTAATGAGTTTGCCTTTACACCAACATCATTAAATACTCCTTTTATAATTGAATCCATTTCAACTGCATGAGCAATTGCTTTACGAACTCGAACATCATTAAATGGTTTTTTCGTCACATTAAACCCGATATATTCAGTTCCATAGCCTTCACTACGATAAATATCCATTGCTTGAGATGACTCTACTTGCTCCATAACTGCTACTGGAAGTGGTTCAGCAATATGTGCTTCACCTGTTTCAATCATTGAAATCCTTGTAGAATCTTCTGGAACAACTTTGAAGACTACTTTGTTTACTTTTGGCTTTTCTCCCCAGTAATCAGTGTTTTTAACTAATGTAATTTCTTGTCCCGGTGACCATGATTCAAACTTAAAGGGACCCGTTCCATTCGGTTCTTGAATGATTTCCTTACCGTATTGATCAATTGTCTTTGGACTAATAATGCCTCCTTCATGATTTGCTAAAATTGAAAGTAATGGAGAGAACGACTCTTTTAATATAAATTGAACTGTATACTCATCTATCACTTTTATTTCTTTTACCATTTTCAAAACGACGGCTCTAGGTGAAGCTACATTTGGATCTAGTAATCGATCAAAGGTCTTTTTTACGGCAGAGGCATTAAATGGCGTGCCATCATGAAATTTCACATCATGTTTTAGTTTAAATTCCCAAGTTGTATCATTCAGTTGTTTCCACTCATCTGCTAGCATCGGCTGAATTTCATTATTTTTATCTCGTTGTACGAGTCCTTCATAAACTTTATGATGTGTAACACTCGCTGCATTAATAGTGGACATAAACTGCTGGTCCAAGTTTTCAGCATCTGAAAGTCGAGCGATCACTAAAGTACCTCCTTCATTTGAATTTTTGTTCGGGTCATTTGCTTTAGTGCCTACATTTTCATTAGATGTACATCCAGTTAAAATAATAGCCATAATCAGTACAAGAAAAATCTTTCCAATCTCACGTTTGAATTTCATGGACTTCGACCCCCTGCTTTTATTTTGCAACCTACATATTTATCTAATTATATAAAATATTCAGAATATTATTTTCAAAAATCTTTACTATCTTTTTCAGTTTCTTTACCTATTTCAATTCGTTGTCCTGTAAATTTTATCGCGGTTTCATCATGTTCGTTCTTTTGTCATTCAAATGACTTGAACTGGTTTATTTAATCGCTTCCACAGTTTGAAAAGATGGATTAAACAATTCATCCTCTGGCAGCTGCTGGTAATCTCTTTCCATATATCCACTTCTCATCTTTTTAAAATATACTTGCCCTTTTTCCTGCAATTCTTCTAAATCTACATTTGGAATCCGTTGGTCTTTCATGACGATTTTGCCGTTAATGATTGATAATTTCACATCTCTGCCTGATGCACTAACAAACATTGTTCGAATTGGATCATCGGTTACCCCCATATGAAATCCATTCAAATCAATGGCAATCAAATCCGCTTTCGCACCTTTGGCAATTCGGCCTAAATCATCCCGTCCAAGAAAAGCTGCGGCACCGAGAGTCACAGATCGAAAGAAGTCAGCATAAGTTGACCCTTCAGCCTCTTTTTCAAATAAGCGTGAGAGCATGCTTCCTGTTCTTACATTTTGAAAAATATCAGGAGGAAAAGTATCTGTACCAATTGCTATATTGATTCCTTCCCTTTTATATTTTGCAAATGACTCTAATGCAGAACCATGTCTGCCGATAATCAATGGGCAATGAATAACTGTAGTGTTTGTTTCATTTAGTAGTGAAATATCATTATCAATATCACAATTTGCTTCACTATAGCCAGACACAAAATGAGCATGAGGAATCCCTGTTTTTTTTCCTAAGAATCCTAAATTATATAGATACCTAATTGGCGTGACGCCATGTTCATTTAATATCGTGTTAAATTCAAAACTACCTTGTGCGGCATGAAGCTTGATTGGAACATTTAATGTTTCACTATATTCTTTTGTCTTCAGTAATACATTTGCAGTTTGAGACTCAACTCTTTCAGGAGCTAACATACCTCGAACTAATCCATCATAGGCACCATCAAATTCTTCAATGAATTGTACCGCTCTATCAAGACCAGCTTCACCCTCCAACTCATCCCAATGCATTCTTATTGTTCCATCCGGTTCAACAGCGCGAATCCCACATTGATAACTTGGACCAAGATAAATTCTTAAACCTAAATTAGCAGCATGTTTTGCAGCAGCAGCCAATTCTTCATATGTTTCAGCCCACTTCTTATAAAAAACAGAAGTAATTGGCATAGCTGTAGTGATTCCATGAAGAATGAGTTGAGAATAAGCATAAAGAGATTTAAATTCTTCCTCCTCTGCAGTCATCCATTCACTATGTCCTTTTTCGATATATTTTCTAGACCAAAGTAGATTTTTTTGTCTCGTCGCACTCGCTTCTAAATGTAAAATATCATGGTCAATGTCACCTAAAGCATTTAAATCAATAAATCCTGGACTAATGACCGCGTTTCCAATATCGATCACCTCGGAAACCTCTTCATCATAATTCTTTCCCACATAAATAATCGTATCATTTTCATAAACGACTTCTGCATTTTTCAATATAACGTGATCCTCACCGTTAAAAGCAACTACATATCTACCTTTTAGCTTCGTTTTCATCTTAAAACTCCTTTTCTACAGTGTTTCTTATTCTACTTAACTATTTTCAACAACAAACTTTCGGTATGTCCTCAAAAATCCGCAATAAACTGAGAAGACAGCATATGTAACTTATGCTGTCTTTCCATGATTATCTTGCAATTATTTCACTGTAATATCATCAAGCATTAAATAGTTTGCAGGGTTTAACCATACACCATTAACTGTTTTTCCATAAACAGCTAAATGTTCATAATTACGAATTGGTACATATGGTACTTCTTCTCTTTCAATTTTTTGTGCTTGAGAATATAGTGCCTTACGTTTTTCACTATCAGATTCTTTACGAGCAGATTCAATTAATTGATCTACTTCAGGGTTACTATAGAATGCACTGTTCCCTGCAGCACCTTGTGATTTACTATTAAACAGATTAAATTGATTATAATCGCCATCTCCAGTAGCATTTCCCCAGCCACCGATAGCAACTTGATGCTCGCCTTTTGCTGTTGCATCAATATAAGCGCCATATTCTAGAACTTGAATTTTCACATTGATTCCAATTCCTTTTAATTGTGACTGAATAACCTCTGCCATATTGATTCTTTCTTTACGATCACTTGTTGTTAAAGTAAATTCTAAGCCGTCTTTTACCCCAGCTTCTTCTAATAATTTTTTCGCTTCATTAATATCGTATTCGTACCCTTTAATCGTTGGATCATATCCAAAAACCTTTGGACTCATTGTAGAATTAGCCTTTGTACCAATATCGTTATAAACCCCTTTAATAATTGCATCGACTTCAATAGCATGTGCTACTGCTTTTCGAACTCGAATATCATCAAATGGTTTTTTCTTCGTATTAAAACTTAAGTATTCAACTGCAAGTCCGTCCGTTCGGTATAAATCCATTGTGTCTGATGCTTCAATTCTTTCAATTTCCGTTACTGGGACTTGATCTGTTACATGTGCTTCACCAGTTTCAATCATTGCAATCCTCGTTGCATCCTCAGGTACAACTTTAAAAACGACTCCATCAATTTTTGGCTTATCTCCCCAATAATCTTTATTTTTTGAGATCGTAATTTCTTCACCAGATTTCCAAGAATCGAAGACAAATGGTCCTGTTCCTACTGGATTTTGTCCAATTTTATCGCTGTTTTCTTTAATCGATTTTGGACTAATGATACTACCCTCATTACTTTCAAGAATAGATAAAAGTGGAGCATATGGATATTTCAATACAAATTGTACTGTTGTTTCATCGATTACTTTTATTTCTTTAATCATTTCTAATTTACCCGCTTGAGGTGAAGCTGTCTTTGGGTCTAGTAATCTTTCAAAATTCGTTTTTACTGCATCTGCATTAAATGGTGCTCCATCATGGAATTTCACATCCTCACGTAGTTTAAACTCCCAAGTAACGTTATCAAGCTGCTTCCACTCTTTTGCTAGTAAAGGCTGTGGTTCCATGTTTTTATCTGGAACAACTAATGTTTCATACACCTTTTCATACACAACATTTGCAGAAGGGATATCTGTAATGAAATGCGGATCTAATGTCGTCGCATCGGATAGTCGTGCAACAACTAATGTTCCTCCTGCTTTCGCTTTTGTTCCCGATGCATTGCTGCTTGTTTTATCTGATGTACAAGCTGATAAAACAGACGAGACTGTTAATAGTGATGCAAATAATAATCCAACTGTTTTCTTTCTCATTTTGATTCCTCCATTTCATACTTGCCTTTGTTTCTCCAGATTTTTGTAATGAGTACATCAGGCTTAATCAAATTATAAAAAAAAACAAAATTTTATATTTTCAGAATCTTTACTCGTTTTTTAAATATCTTTACTGCTTTTCCACTTCATATTTACTTCAATTCTTATTTTGAATAAATTTAATGAAAGAAAAGGAGGAACTACAATGAAGCCAGAGATCGCTATGAATCAATCTGAAATGACTATTGTAAAAAAAGAATCTCAAAAACTAAAACGCTGGAAAGCCTTTTATAAGAAGTTTAAGAGAAATAAATTGGCACTGATTGGTGGATATATTGTACTGTTTTATATTTTAGTGGCTATTTTCGCACCAATCATTTCACCACAGGATCCTTTTAAAATTGATTTAGTAAACAAACTCCAACCCCCTTCGTTTGATCATTGGATGGGTACTGATGATAAAGGAAGAGATATATTAAGTAGATTAATATTTGGGAGTCGACTTTCATTAACAGTTGGGTTTGTGTCCGTATTCTTTGGGGCAGCCATCGGAATTATCCTAGGTTTATTGGCTGGATATTACGGAAAATGGATGGATACGATTATTATGCGAATTGTTGATGTACTACTTGCTTTCCCTGGAATCTTACTTGCTTTAGCTATTATTAGTGCACTTGGACCAAGCTTAATCAATGTAATGGTAGCAGTTGGTGTATTTTCAATTCCAATGTTTGCTCGAATTGTACGTGGTTCAACTCTATCAGTTAGGAAGCTTGAATATATTGATGCCATTCGTGCTTTAGGTGCAACGGACGTAACAATAATTATTAAGCATATTTTTCCGAATATTCTATCACCTGTAATCGTCCAAGCTACTCTTCGTCTAGCTACCGCTATTCTATCAGCAGCAGGTTTATCTTATCTTGGTTTAGGCGCACAACCGCCATCACCTGAATGGGGGGCAATGTTAAGTAGTGGAAGAGATTATTTATTTAGTGCCCCACATATTGCTTTATTCCCAGGAATAGCGATATCAACTTTAGTACTTGGCTTTAATATTTTTGGTGATGGTTTAAGAGATGCACTTGATCCTAGAATGAAAAAATAAGGAGGAAAGCGAATGTTACTATTCATTATTAGAAGAATCTTACAAACAATACCTGTTTTACTCGGAGTCAGTTTAGTCGTTTTTCTTATTATGCAGATGGTTCCTGGCGACCCAGCTACACTTCTTGCAGGTGAAGGTGCAACAAAACAAACAATTGAAATGGTCCGCCATGAACTTGGACTGGATCGTCCAATCATATACCAATATTTTGATTATGTATTTCATGCGATTCAAGGTGATTTCGGCGAATCCCTTCGTAACAATCGACCAGTTTTAGACGAGATTATGATTCGTCTACCTATTACACTACAACTTGCACTTGCAAGTATTTCAATTACAGTTGTTCTTGGTATGATCGCCGGTATTATATCAGCTACTAAGCAATATTCGATGTCAGATATTTCGATAATGATTATTGCACTATTAGGAATCTCTTTACCTAGTTTTTGGTTTGGACTCATGCTAATCTACTTTTTCTCTGTTAACCTTCATATATTTCCAGTTGCAGGTTGGGGAACAATTCAGCATATGATTCTACCTGCCATTACACTTGGGGCTGGTGGTGCGGCAATAGTTGCCAGAATGACACGCTCAAGCATGCTGGAGGTTGTTCGACAAGATTATATTCGTACTGCAAGAGCCAAAGGCTTAAAAGAACATATCATCATTTACAAGCATGGCCTAAAAAATGCTTTAATCCCAGTTATTACAGTTGTTGGCCTTCAATTTGGTGCCCTGCTTGGTGGTACTGTATTAACAGAATCAGTCTTTGCGATTAATGGACTTGGTAGATTAATAGTTGATGCAATCCGAACAAGGGATTTACCAATGGTTCAAGGTGGCGTTTTAATCGCCTCTGTCATCTTCGTATTTATGAACTTAGCAGTTGACGTACTATATCGATATTTTAATAAACGAATTGACTTAAACTAAGGAGGTACTTAGATGAAACAGTTGAACGAAAACATACTAGAAGTTAAGGATCTCGAGACCTACTTTTTTACAGAAGAAGGAACGAGTAAAGCAGTTAATAAAGTCAGTTTTTCATTAAAAAAAGGTGAGACACTCGGAATCGTCGGTGAATCTGGAAGTGGCAAAAGTATTACCTCCTTATCACTTTTAAGATTAATCCCTTCACCTCCTGGAAAAATTGTTGGTGGTAATATTTTCTTTAAAGGTGAGGATTTACTAACGAAAACTGATAAACAAATGCGCTCAATCCGTGGCAACGAAATTTCTATGATCTTTCAAGAGCCCATGACATCATTGAACCCAGTTTATTCAGTCGGCGAACAAATTGCAGAAGTGATTCGCCTTCATCAAAACCTTGGAAAAAAAGAAGCGTGGCAAAAGGCAGTAGATATGCTGAAGCTTGTTGGAATCCCCTCTCCAGAAAAAAGGGCAAAACAAGAGCCACACGAGTTAAGTGGTGGAATGAGGCAAAGGGTTATGATTGCAATGGCACTTGCATGTCATCCTGAGGTATTGATTGCTGATGAACCGACGACAGCACTTGATGTTACCATTCAAGCACAAATATTAGAACTCATTAAAAATCTTCAAAAAGAATTCGGAACTGCAGTGATATTAATCACGCACGACCTTGGTGTTGTCTACGAATCATGTGATCGAGTTGCAGTTATGTACGCTGGAAAAATTGTTGAATATACAACAGCAAAAGAACTATTTGAAAATCCGAAACATCCATATACGATTGGTTTATTAAACTCTTTACCACGTTTAGACATGGACCAGGAAGAATTAATGACAATTCCTGGAACCGTTCCTAGTCCATATAACATGCCTAAGGGATGTAGCTTTGCTCCTCGTTGTGCTTTTGCACAGAAAATTTGTGAAGAATTAGTCCCTGAATTACAACATATTGATCAAAGTACTCAAGTTAGCTGTTGGAAGCATACTGTTCAGTGGGATCGAGAATTTGTTTTACATGAGAAAGTGGGTGTCGAATAATGAGTATCACAGTTGAAGAAAAAAAAGTTTTATTAAGCGTAAATCAATTGAAGCAATATTTTCCGATCAAAGGTGGAATTTTTGGCAGAACTGTTAATCATGTAAAAGCTGTTGATGACATTAGCTTCGATATCTACCAAGGTGAAACATTAAGTATCGTTGGAGAATCTGGTTGCGGTAAGTCAACAACTGGACGTGCGATCCTTCGACTAGATGAACCTACTAGCGGTACTATTCAATTTCAAGAAAAAGATTTACTTGCTTTAAGTAAGAAAGAAATGCGGAAGGTCAGAAAAGATTTACAAGTTATTTTTCAAGATCCCTTTGCCTCACTGAATCCAAGACAGACTGTGGAACAAATACTTAGCGAAGCATTAACCATTCAAAATGTAGTACCAAAGGAAAATAGAAAACATCGAATTGAGGAATTACTTGGCCATGTTGGATTAAGACCGGAATCGATGGAAAGATATCCTCATGAATTTAGTGGGGGTCAACGACAGCGAATTGGAATCGCTAGAGCCCTTGCAGTTGAACCAAAATTAATTATTTGTGATGAAGCTGTTTCTGCACTTGATGTATCTATTCAAGCTCAGGTTTTAAATTTATTAAAATCTCTTCAACGACAATTTAATTTAACCTTCCTATTCATCTCACATGATTTAGGAGTTGTTAGACATATATCTGATCGTGTAATGGTAATGTATTTAGGCAAAGTCGTGGAAATCGCGGATAAAAAGTCAATTTTCGAACAGCCCCAACACCCGTATACAAGAGCATTATTATCAGCTATACCCGTACCAAATCCGGTGCAAAAAAGAGAACGAATTATTCTAACTGGCGATGTTCCTTCACCGATTGATCCACCTACTGGTTGCCGTTTTCATACCCGCTGTCCTTTTGCAATTGATATTTGCAAATCACAAGCACCAGAGTTGAAAATTTCTGCTCAAAACCATCAAGTGGCTTGTCACATCGTGTCATAAGTAGTATAGTTTTTCGAAAGGTAGCTTTATCAATAAGATAGTAAATAAATATCTTCACAATCAAAATATTTAAAAATTGAGGTTCATCGATGCTTAGTTACGAGGGATTTACATTATTAATTATGCTATTTATCTTAGCTCCTATTATGGGAGCTATTGCTCTTTTATTTCTATTTGTATTTGAGAAAAAAATAGATCTGCTAGAAAATAAAAACAGAGAAATTCGCTTAGAACAAGCACTTCAAGAAGCTCAATATAATAAATTAAACCAGCAAATCCAACCCCATTTTTTATTTAATACACTAAATGTTATTTTAGGATTAGCACGCTTAAATAGAAAATCTGAATTGATTCGTGCGCTTGAAGCTTTTTCACAATTCTTGAAATTTAAATATAAAGCATCAGAACCATTAATCCCACTTGAACAAGAAATTCAATATACAAAGCATTATTTAGATATCCAATGTATTCGATTTGGCGATCGACTGAAGATCGATATGGATTGTCCTAAGGCATTATTTATTGCACTTGTTCCCCCATTTATTTTGCAGACCTTGGTAGAGAATTCATTTAAACATGGTTTAGAAAAAAAAGTTGGAGATGCTCTTCTCAGCATTCGTTTCTACCAGGAATCAGAGTCGGTTTATTTAGAAGTAATTGATAATGGATTATTGGGTTTAAATGTTTCAGCTTCAGATCACGATGGCCATGGATTAGACAATATACAAAAGCGTTTGGAATTATATTTTAATGACCGAGCCCTCATTCAAATTTCATCAATTGAAACAGGTACGAAGGTAAAGGTTGTTTGGCCACTAGTTTACAACACGACAAATGAGGGGGTAGCAAAAAAATGAATGTATTATTAGTAGATGACGAACCTTTAGAACTAGAACAGATGGAATACATGATTAAAACTACATTTCCATTATGGAAGTTTCATAAAGCTGCCGACGCATGCCAAGCGCTAACCATTAACCAAAATTACAAAATTAACCTAGCTTTTTTAGATATTAATCTACCGGGGCGGTCTGGCCTTGAGTTTGCAGAAGAATTAAGAACAATTAATAAAGAAGTAGATATTATTATGGTCACTGCATATCAAAGTTTCGATTATGCTAGGCAATCTATTAGAATTGGTGTTGTTGATTATTTAACAAAGCCAGTTATTGAGAGTGATTTACAAAAAGTGTTAGCAAAGTATCAGGACCCTCAATCATCCAATGATTATTCAAGCTTAATTTATCAAGCACTTATATATATCCATGACAATTTTACAGAGAAATTAACACTTTCGGATATTGCACGAGAAGTTCATACAAACCCAACTTATTTAAGTAGAAAATTTCATGAAGAAGTCGGTATGCCGTTTTCGGAATACATTATTCATTATAGAATTCAAGCTGCTAAACGATTCTTAATGAATAATCCAACCTGGAATATCTCAGATGTTGCTGAAAACTCAGGCTTTAATAGTCAGCATTACTTCAGTACATTATTTCGTAAAATAGAAGGAATGACACCGAAAGAGTATCGTGAGAGAGGAAAGTAAACATTGAATCAACGATCATTTAAAGAATATGTACAAGGTCCAGTTCAAATCGGGATGGGAATGGGTATCCTCTCCTTATTAGCACGTTGGGTGACAGGTTCAACAATTTTATCTTCTCCTGAATCAATGGTGAAATATGGCGTATTCGGTGGAATTGGGTATGCATTGATGGGAGCATTCGCATTATTTGCTTTTAGTTTCATTGGTAAAAGAGTTAGAAGGGATTTTCCAGAAGGGTTAACAATCGGAGATTATTTAAAAACAAAGTTAAATCCATTTGGCTATTGGGCATTCGTTTTCATATTACTCGTAACGAGTCTACACATCTTATTTATCCAAGGGATGGCCGCTTCTACCCTATTTAGATTTTTATTTCATTCCTCCCTTTCTGTTGAGATGTTTTTATTTATTTGTTTTTGTGTTCTGTTTGCAGGATTTGGAGGGTTAAAAATGATTCATCATATGGCAGCATTCAAGATCATTATTATGTTTGCTGCTGTTATACTGATTCCTTTATATTTTTTCGTCAAAGAAGGAATTCAACCTGTCTATGACGGAATTCGTCTTTATCACCCTTATATGTTGGTGATTAATCATTATGATATATGGAGCTTTCTCATTGCAGGTATGCTCGTAGGATTCGGTCAGTTTTTCTTTGACCTTACATCTTGGCATCGATTATTTATGATTGAAATCAAAAAAGTACCTTTAACTTTTTCATTAACCGGACTGATTTGGCTGATCTTTCCATTATCTTTTACATCACTATTTATCATTGTCATTTTCACAGGTGGTTTTACTGATATTCAATCTATTTTAGTTGGACTGGCAAATAAAATTACGACTCCATTCTTTTTTATCCTGTTCGTTTTATGCGCATTTAGTGCCATAACTGCTACATTCGGTGCAGGTCTTCATTCCCTAGTCACGTTCATCGTAATGAATGTTATCGGCCCATTTCGTAAGTACTCGAATGAACAACAAAAACTAAGAATAGCATACTTATTATCTATTTGTATTGGTGTCATAATATACTTTGCTATCATTTTAAACTCCTCATCAATTGTAGAATTATTATTTTACTCAGGAAATGTTTACTCAGCATTATTGGCACCAATTGTTTCAATTGTATTTAGTAAGGGCAAAGTTTCGAATATCATTCCTTTCAGTGCCATTATTGGTATCATGATTTCATTCATTTTTCTTCCGTTTGTAAGTGACTTTCAAAGTATTTGGATTAGTGGATTTGTATCTTTTTTCATTGTAATGACACATACAATTTTAAAGCTTACCATCAAAAGAAAAGTTTATCATGTAAATCAGCAATAAACTCTAGTTAAACGAAAAGAGCATCGGATTCGATGCTCTTTCTTACTACGTTTTAATTGTAAAAATTAATTTCCACCTTTGCTTGGTGGTGGGTTTTCATTGCCGCCTTTGCTTGGCTCTTCATTTCCACCTTTACCTGGTTGTTCTGCTTCGCCTTTTCCTGGTTGCTCTGTTTCACCTTTACCTGGTTGCTCTGTT
>NZ_JBALMS010000028.1:20731-21337 GCF_036962205.1 Bacillus sp. JJ664
GCCTCCAGTGCCGCCGCCATTTCCTGCTCCATTTTCTGCTCCATTTCCAGCATTAAATTTCACAACTGCATAAGCATAAGAAATAGATTCAAATGTAGCTTTGTCGACTGCACCAGTTACAGGGAGTCCATGAGTTCTTTGGAAATATCTTACACCTTTAACTGTTAAACTATTATAATGACCAGTAATTTTACCAGAATAACTACCAATCGATTTCAACATACCTTGCACTACGAAAACATCAGGTCCTTCTGATCCTTTTCCAAATGCAAAACCTGTAGTAGATAAACCAAGCGCTAGCATCAATGATAATAAAACGGTTCGAATGCTTTTTCTACTAAATTGAATGATAGATTGATTTTTGTCATAATTAATTTTTGATCCATCAAATTTCTTCACTTGCTACACCATCCCTCAAAAATTATGAATTTTTTTAAACTACAAATTTTACTATTCCCTTTTCATTTTCAAAAATTCATCTTTCAAATATCAAAAAAATAACTAAGTATATAGGGTAATCATAGTTATTTCTGGGCATGGATTGTGTGATGTAAGAAATAAAGTATTGTTAAAATAATAAAAATCATAAAATACAAAAAGCCTAGT
>NZ_JBALMS010000028.1:21375-37388 GCF_036962205.1 Bacillus sp. JJ664
ACTAGGCTTTTTGTATTTATGTTCATTAGTTAACTGCTACATCTTCTAATACTCGAACAAATTCTCCTTTGTTCACTGGATAACCAGCTTGAGCAATTTTGACTTTTACAATTTTACCAATCATATCTTCAGTTCCTTTAAATACAACTTTAAGATAGTTATCCGTGTATCCGATTAGATAGCCTTCATGACCATCCTCAGTGTATGTTTCTTCAGGAATGACTTCAAGAACATCACCATCAAACATTGACGCGTATTCTTTTGCTAATTGGTTTGAAAGTTCGATTAAACGATGTACTCGTTCATTTTTGATTTCTTCATCAACTTGATCTTCCATACGCGCTGCAGGCGTACCTGTACGTTTTGAGTATGGGAATACATGAAGCTCAGAGAATTTATTGTCTCTAATAAAGTTATAAGTTTCCATAAATTCTTCTTCTGTTTCACCTGGGAACCCAACAATTACGTCAGATGTAATCGAACAGTTTGGTAATACTTCACGTAATTTTTCAATTCTTTCAGCAAACTGTGTCATCGTGTATTTACGACGCATACGTTTCAGAACTGTATCAGACCCTGATTGTAATGGAACATGTAGATGTCGTACAACAATATTTGAATGACGTAACACTTCAATTACCTCGTCAGTAATTTGACTTGCTTCAATGGATGAAATACGAACACGTTTTAAGCCATCAACAGCTTGTAAGTCTTTTAATAACATTGAAAGATTGTAGTCCTTCATGTCTTGACCATATCCACCTGTATGAATACCTGTTAGTACGATTTCTTTGTAACCAGATTCAACTAATTGAGTTGCTTGGCGAACAACTTCTTTCGGATCACGAGAGCGCATTAAACCACGAGCCCAAGGTATGATACAAAAAGTACAGAAGTTGTTACAACCTTCTTGAATTTTTAATGATGCACGTGTACGATCCGTGAAAGCTGGTACATCTAATTCCTCATAAACACGTGCTTTCATAATATTTCCTACACCGTTAATTGGTTGACGTTCAATACGATATTGCTCGATATAATCAAGCATTTTTGTTCGATCCTGTGTACCGACTACTATGTCAACACCTGGAATCGCCATAATTTCAGCTGGTGATGTTTGCGCGTAGCAACCAGTTACACAAATTACTGCATCTGGATTTTTACGCACTGCACGACGAATAACTTGTCGGCTCTTTTTATCACCTGTATTTGTAACTGTACAAGTATTAATTACATAAACATCAGCTTGGCTTTCATATTCCGTACGGTCATACCCTGCTGCTTTAAATAGCTGCCAAATTGCTTCTGTTTCATAATGATTAACTTTACAGCCTAATGTATGAAAAGCTACTTGTGGCATTTCTTCACCCCATTAATTCAAAATGATAGGAGGCAGCCGCTAATACATAAAATGGTGCTGTTTCTGTCCGTAGAATTCTAGGTCCTAATCCACAAAGTTTTGCACCTTTAACTGCTAGCTGGTCAACTTCTTTTTCAGACAATCCGCCCTCAGGTCCGAATACAACTAATAATCGTGTTCCTTCTTTTAATGATTGGAATGTTTGAACGAGCTGTGCTGTTTCTCCTGTTTTTGCACTTTCTTCGTATGCTACAATACACGCATCAAATTGCGGTATGATATTAAGTAATTGTTGAAAAGCTACTGGTTGTTCGACTGTTGGAACAATATGTCGATATGATTGCTCCGCAGCTTCTTTTGCAATCTTTTGCCATCTATCTGTCTTTTTACCTGCTTTTTTATCATCTAATTTAACAATCGAACGAGCAGCAGCAAATGGTAAAAATCCAGAGGCACCAAGTTCTGTTCCTTTTTGGATAATCAGTTCTAATTTATCGCCCTTTGGAAGACCACTTGCAATCGTAATTGAAATTGGCAGTTCATTTGTATTCTCAACATATTCTACAACAGTCGCAGTTACTGTTTCACTAGAAATATTTGTAAGGACACACCGAACTGTCGAAGAACCTGGTACTGTACAAATGATTTCTGCTTCTGGCTTCATTCGCATGACATTTGAAATATGATGCGCATCATCACCAATAATTGTGACAATATCATTTTGTAGTTGTGTTGCTTCTATAAAATATCTTTGCATATTAAATCACTTGTGCTGGTTTTTTTGCAATAATAGCAACCCAGTCCTCCAAATGAATCACTTCTTCAATTTCAAATCCAACTCGCTTTAGTTCATCTTCTATATCTTGTTGCTTCGAACCGATAATCCCTGAAGAAATGAATGTACCTTCTGGTGATAAAACATTATAAACATCTTCTACAAATCGAAGAATAATTTCAGCAAGTAAGTTTGCTACAACAACCTGGAACGGACCATCAATTCCTTGTAAAAGATTGTTTTGGTCTACTTTTACAACATCATCTACTTTGTTTAATCGAACATTTTCTTTTGCACTGTTTACCGCTACATCATCTAAATCATATGCTTCAATATTTGTAGAGCCAAGTTTAGCTGCTGCGATACTTAGTACACCAGAACCTGTTCCAACATCAATCACACGGTCTGTTACTTTCACAACCTTTTCAAGTGCACGAATACACATAACTGTTGTTGGATGAGTACCAGTTCCAAATGCCATACCTGGATCTAATTCAATAATTAACTCCCCAGCTTTTTTCGGCTCGTATTCTTCCCAAGTAGGAACAATTGTAAATCGTTCTGAAATAGAGATCGGATGGTAATACTTTTTCCAAGCAGTTGCCCAGTCTTCTTCATTCACTTCGTGAATTGTAAAAGTGTTTTTACCTAAATCAATATCAAATGAAATCAAATTATTAATTGCTTCTTTAATTCCGTCGACAGTATCATTTAAAAAACTATTCACAGGAAGGTATGCTTTTACGATTACACCTTCCTCTGGATAATCTTTTGGGTTTAGTTGGTAGATTTCACCGTACACCTGCGCTCGTTCCTTCGTCAAATCAAACACATCCTCAATGACAACACCACTTGCACCTGCTTCGTGTAAGATGTTAGAAATCGGTTCAACCGCATCTTGTGTAGTGTGAATACTTAACTCTGACCATTTCATAAATCTACCAACTCCATTCATACTCTCTTCTTTAGTCGGCAATACCCTCTAACCAATTTTAATGGTATAGAGGGTGCCATTTATTTTACTCTTTAATTATTATTGTTACCATTTTCTACCTTACATAACGGCGATAATTTATTTCTAATAACTCATTCACCAAAATTCTTTACAGCACGTTTTAACTTTGTAAAAAATGAGTCATGTTTATCGTCTTTATGGTCTTTACCAATATTATAGAACTCTTCTAAAAGCTCTTTTTGACGACTTGTCAGTTTCGTAGGAGTGATGACTTTCACGATGACATGTTGATCACCTTGACCATATCCACGAACATCTTTAATCCCTTTACCTTTCAGACGCATTCTAGTACCAGTTTGCGTTCCAGCAGGTATTTTTGTTTTCACTTTACCATGAAGCGTTGGTACTTCAACTTCATCACCTAAGGCTGCTTGCGCAAAAGTTAACGGCAATTCACAATAAATATCATTTCCATCACGCTCATAGAACTCATGATCACGAATATGGAATGCAATATATAAATCTCCAGCTGGGCCACCGTTTTTACCTGGCTCGCCTTGTCCTGATAATCGAATTTGTTGTCCATCATCGATACCGGCTGGGACTTTCACCATGATTTTCTTACGTGTTTTCACACGGCCTGCACCATGACATGTATTACATTTATCTTTAATGATTTGTCCAGTTCCTTGACAGTGTGAACATGTTGTACGGTTAACAATTCGTCCAAATGGTGTATTTTGTTCAACACTCATTTGTCCTGAACCACTACAGTGTTTACATGTTTCTTTTGACGTTCCAGGTTTAGCACCTGATCCACTACAAGTGTTACATGTTTCTTCTGTTGGAATTTCAATTTCTCTTTCCATTCCAAAAGCAGCTTCTTCAAACTGAATTGTCATTGTATATTGTAAATCAGCTCCTGCTCTCGGTGCATTAGGATCACGGCGACGACCGCCTCCGTTTCCACCAAAGAACTGACTGAAAATATCTTCAAATCCGAAACCTCCACCACCAAAGCCGCCTCCACCGAAGCCTTGGTTTGGATCTGTGTGACCAAATTGATCATAATGAGCACGTTTTTGGTCATCCATTAACGTTTCATATGCCTCTTGTACCTCTTTAAATTTTTCTGGTGCATCGGCATCTTTATTTACATCAGGATGATACGTTTTTGCTAATTTACGAAACGATTTTTTTATTTCATCTGTTGAAGCACTCTTACTTACACCAAGCACTTCATAGTAATCACGTTTACTCATAGTGTTTCAATCCGCTCCTTTCACATAAAGAATATTTTAACATATTCTGTGCTTTTCTAAAAGAAAATAAAGAAAACTCGTCGACTGACGAGCATTTTAGGCGAAGTCAGAGGCGTAGTTGCACTTATACTTTATTCCTAAAATTGGCTACTACGTCGAGTACTCATCATTGCTACCAATTTATACTTTCTTAAAGTGAGAAAAAGTCAAAGCCAAGACTACCCTGACTTTGACTTTCCCATTGTATCTATATATTTTTGAACTAACTTGAGTGACTAGCCTCTTATAGTTAATGTCCAAGATAAGTAATCGTTAAAAATCAACCTTACTGTACTTGTTTTAATACTAATTAGGGCTGAATGTGTCACTTCCGCTTACGTTTTTATTTCTCGTCTTTCACTTCAGTAAACTCTGCGTCTACTACATCGTCTTGTTTTGCTCCGCCTTCTTCACCTTGAGCTTGCTGAGCTGCAGCTGCTTGCTCATAAAGTTTCATTGATAAAGCTTGAACGATTTCTGAAAGAGCATCTTTCTTTGTACGGATGTCGTCTAAGTTTCCAGCTTCTAAAGCAGTTTTTAATGCATCTTTCGCTTCGTTCGCTTTTGTTACTTCTGACTCATCAACTTTACCTTCAAGATCTTTTAATGTTTTTTCTACTTGGAACACTAATTGATCAGCTTCGTTTTTAAGGTCTACTTCTTCTTTACGTTTTGCATCAGCTTCAGCGTTTAATTCCGCTTCTTTTACCATGCGTTCTACTTCTTCGTCACTTAAGCCTGAAGAAGATTGGATTACGATATTTTGTTCTTTTTGCGTTCCAAGATCTTTCGCACGTACAGTTACGATACCGTTTTTATCGATGTCGAATGATACTTCGATTTGTGGAATTCCACGTGGTGCTGGTGGAATATCAGATAATTGGAAACGACCTAATGTTTTATTGTCATTAGCCATTGGACGCTCACCTTGTAGAACGTGAATGTCTACTGCAGGTTGGTTGTCAGCAGCTGTTGAGAATACTTGTGATTTACTTGTAGGAATCGTAGTGTTACGATCGATTAATTTTGTAAACACTCCACCCATTGTTTCAATACCTAATGAAAGTGGTGTTACGTCTAGTAATACTACGTCTTTCACATCACCAGTTAATACGCCACCTTGAATTGCAGCCCCTAAAGCTACTACTTCATCAGGGTTAACACCTTTATGTGGCTCTTTTCCTGTTTCTTTTTTGATTGCTTCTTGAACTGCAGGAATACGAGTAGATCCACCAACTAAGATAACTTTATCGATTTGGCTAGCAGTTAAGCCTGAATCTTTCATCGCTTGACGAGTTGGGCCTAATGTTCTTTCTACTAGGTTATGAGAAAGCTCTTCAAACTTCGCACGAGTTAAGTTTAACTCTAAGTGTAATGGTCCAGCTGCACCCATGCTGATGAATGGTAATGAAATTTGAGTAGATGTGATACCTGATAAGTCTTTTTTCGCTTTTTCAGCTGCATCTTTTAAACGTTGTAAAGCCATTTTGTCTTGGCTTAAGTCAACGCCATTTTCTTTTTTGAATTCAGCTACTAAATAATCGATGATTACTTGGTCAAAGTCATCTCCACCAAGACGGTTGTCACCAGCAGTTGCTTTAACTTCAAAAATACCGTCACCTAATTCAAGGATTGATACGTCGAATGTACCTCCACCTAAGTCATAAACTAAGATTGTTTGGTCTTCATCCATTTTATCTAAACCGTAAGCTAAAGCAGCAGCTGTTGGTTCGTTAATAATACGTTCTACTTCTAATCCAGCAATTTTACCAGCATCTTTAGTTGCTTGACGCTCAGCATCATTGAAATATGCAGGAACTGTAATAACAGCTTTTGTTACAGGCTCTCCTAAGTAAGCTTCAGCAGATGCCTTTAAGTTTTGAAGGATGATCGCAGAGATTTCTTGTGGAGAAAAATCTTTACCTTCAATATGTTCTTTATGAGTCGTACCCATATGACGTTTGATTGACATAATTGTGTTAGGGTTAGTAATCGCTTGACGCTTTGCTACTTCCCCAACTTGACGCTCTTCATTTTTAAACGCAACAACTGACGGAGTTGTACGTCCACCTTCTGGATTTGGAATTACTTTAGGCTCTCCGCCTTCTAATACTGCTACACAAGAGTTTGTTGTACCTAAGTCAATACCGATAATTTTACTCATTGCATGTTCCTCCTAAAATCTAGAAAAATATTTTATAATTTTTTTTATAATTTGATTATGTTTAATAAAATTGGGCGTTATCTAGTAGTTGCAATCAGAGACTAGTAAAGTTTACTTTACCATTCACCAACACTATTAATCATTGCCCTAATGTTTTTTATTCGTTAACTTTAACCATTGAAGGACGGATCACTCTATCTTTCAACTTGTAGCCCTTTTGAAATTCTTGAAGGACTTCATTTGATGGTTTTGAAGAATCACTTTCTTGCATTACTGCTTGGTGGAAGTTTGGATCAAACTGTTGCCCAAGAGCAGGAATTTCTTCAATACCTTCTTTCTTAACAGCTTCAACTAATTGACGATAAACCATTTCCATCCCTTGTTTTAAAGATGCAGTTTGCTCATCAGTTGTTTCAACTTGTAATGCACGTTCGAAATTATCTAGTACAGGTAATAGATCCGTTACTAGACTTTGTGCACGATAAGTCATTAACGATTGTTGGTCCATTAATGCACGACGTTTGTAGTTTTCAAAGTCAGCATGTAGACGTAAGTATTTGTTTTCTTTCTCTTCAATCTCAGCACGAAGCTTTTGAAGCTCGTCTTCGTTTGAATTCATTTCTTGAGTTTGTTCTTCTTCTGTAAAGATTGAAGGTTCTTCAACAGTAGTTTCTTCATTCACTACCTCATCTGTAATTGTTTCTTCTTTTACAAGATTTTCTTGACGTTCTGTCATGTCACCTTCACCTCCTATTTTTTTATATGTAATCCATTGTTTCTATTCACAATGGATTTATTCAACATCCTTAGATGAAAATAATAAGTTTAATTGTCCTGTTATTAAATGCATTAGTGAGATCACACGAGAATATTCCATTCGAGTAGGCCCTAGTACAGCAAATGTACCGATTTGATTATCTCCTAAAGAATAAGTCGCACTGATTATACTAACGTTTTCTAAACCAGACCTTTCATTTTCTTTACCAATTTTGACACTAAGTCCCAACTGTTCAATCGGAAGAATACTCTTTAATTCATCCTTTTTTTCAATCATGTTTAACAATACTCTCATTGTTTCTACATCGTGAAATTCGGGTTGAGCTAAAATATTTGTTTTTCCACTCAAAAACAGTTTTTGTTCAATTGGTACATCAATTGTATTCGAAACCATCTTTAGCACGCTCTCATAATTAGAAACATGTGAACGTAAGATCATCGCAACTTCTTTATAGAGTTTGTCATTTAATTGATGAATTGGTACATTTATTAAACGCTCATTTAATATATTTACCATTTTTTCAATATCACTCATTGACACCCCTGGTGGAATCGTAACAGTACGATTTTTTACAATACCAGTATCTGTCACAATAATCGATACTGCTTGATTTGTTCCGATTGGAATCAACTGAATACTTTTTAACCTGTTTTCAGAAACCTTTGGACCAAGTGCAATAGTCGTATAATTTGTTAAATCAGATAATATGTCAGCAGAGTTTTTCACAAGCTTTTCAATTTCAAAAATGCGCTCAGCAAAAACACTTTTTACAGAACGAGCATCATCTTCATTCACAAGCTGTGGTGATAAAAGATGGTCAACATAAAAACGATACCCTTTTTCAGAAGGGATACGGCCTGCAGAACTATGTGGTTTTTCAATATACCCAAGGTCCTCTAAATCCGCCATTTCATTTCTGATCGTTGCCGAGCTAAATGAAATACCTTCTTTTTTAGAAAGACTCCTTGAACCAACAGGCTGTGCCATGCGAATAAAGTCATCGACAATAATTTGAAGAATCAACAATTGTCTTTCTGTCAACATGTTTATCACCTCTATTAGCACTCTTATCAAGTGAGTGCTAAATATATTATTAACTTAACAAATCCTTTTTATAATGTCAATTAAAAAAGAAAAGCACCTTAGTCAGATAATCGTTCACTTTTATAATAGAAACTCCTGAAATACTTCATTTCCTAGTAGTTTGCCTTTATGCGTTAATCGTAAGTAATCATCTTTGTATTCAACTAGTCCATCTTTACTTAACTTTTCAATTACATTTGGAAAGATTTCATTAAAGGTCGCTCCATATTTCGTAGAAAATTCTACTTCGGAAACACCTTTCATTTTTCTAAGACCTAAAAACATTTCTTCTTCCATTTTTTCTTGTTTTGTCACGGTATGTTCATGTATGACTGGAACACCGTTTTCATCGATTAGCTGGAAATATTTCTTCAATGGTCCCGCGTTGGAATAACGTACACCATTGACATAACCATGTGCCCCTGCACCAAATCCAAAATACTCATCATTATTCCAGTAAACAAGATTATGCTTACTCTCTAATCCATTTTTCTCAAAATTACTTATTTCATATTGATGATATCCCTTTTCGTTTAAATAATTCATTAAGAAATCATACATAGCTGCTTCATCTTCTTCTGGGGCAGGCTTTAGTTTTCCCCTATTCATTTCTATGTAAAAAACCGTTTTTGGTTCAATAATTAATGAATAAGCGGAAATATGTTGAATCGGTAGCTCCATCGCTTTGTCTAATGAGTCAACAAATTGTTCCATCGTTTGGCCTGGTAGTGCATACATCAAATCAAGATTAATATTATCAATCCCAACTTCTTTAGCTGTCTGAATCGCTTCTTCTATTTCATTCGGGGAATGAGTTCGTCCTATTTTCTTCAGTAATCCTTCATCAAATGTTTGCGCTCCAAAACTGATACGATTCACTCCACCGTCTTTTAGGATTTGAAGCTTTTCTTTTGAAATTTCATTCGGATTACTTTCAAATGTCATTTCAACCCCAGTTTGACCTTTAATGATATGACGATTAATCATATCTATTAATTTTTGAGTTTGTTCTAAGTCTAATGCAGTTGGCGTACCCCCACCTACAAAAACTGTCTTCAATTTTGTAATCGGAGTTCTCTTTATACTTTCTACTATTTCTTTTTCTAGATATTCTAAATACTGATCAACTGGCTGTCGATCCATCATGAATTTATTAAAGTCACAGTAATAACAAATTTGCTGGCAAAACGGTATATGAATATAAACGGAAGATACCATTGTTTCTCCTCTTTTCTATGTAGCGAAAAGCCCCTGATCAAATACCTCCTAGGTTTCGAGTCAGGGACTTTTGTGATTTAATTTCTTTTGAATTGTATATCTTCATTCTATTTTTGTCTATTAAAAAGAAGGCTGAAACTTAACTAAAGAACTTAAAAGAAAAAATGAAATATACCTTTATTTTAGCCAAAATTTTATAAATATATATGCTCAATATAAAATCTTGTTCGTCACTTCAATAAAATAAACCTGCCACCTAGAATTAGGGGCAGGTACAAGAATTACATTTTAATTTTAGTCGTCCATACGTAAAACAGCCATGAATGCTTCTTGCGGTACTTCAACAGAACCTACAGCTTTCATACGTTTTTTACCTTCTTTTTGCTTATCTAATAGCTTACGTTTACGAGAGATGTCCCCACCGTAACATTTTGCTAATACGTTTTTACCCATTGATTTAATTGTTGAACGAGCAACGATTTTTTGTCCAATTGCTGCTTGAACTGGTACTTCGAATTGTTGTCTTGGAATCAGTTCCTTCAGCTTCTCAACAATAATTTTACCGCGGTCATATGCAGAATCTCTATGAACGATAAATGATAATGCATCCACTTGCTCGCCGTTTAATAGAATATCCATCTTCACAAGTTTAGACGCTTTATATCCAATTAATTCATAGTCAAATGATGCATACCCTTTTGTACTTGATTTTAATTGGTCAAAGAAATCATAAACAATTTCAGATAAAGGAATTTCATAAGTTAATGAAACACGATTTGCATCTAAATACTGCATATCAATAAAGTTACCACGTTTCTTTTGGCAAAGCTCCATGATTGCCCCAACATATTCGTTTGGAACCATGATTTTTGCCTTAACGTAAGGTTCTTCTACACGTTCAATCGATTGAGGATCTGGCATGTGTGCTGGGTTATCAACTGTAATCATATCACCTTTTGTAGTGTAAACACTGTAAATAACGCTAGGTGCTGTTGTAATTAAGTCGATTTTAAATTCACGTTCAATACGCTCTTGGATAATTTCCATGTGTAATAAGCCTAAGAATCCACAACGGAAACCAAAACCTAATGCTTGAGATGTTTCTGCTTCAAATTGAAGAGCCGCATCATTTAATTGAAGTTTTTCTAAAGCATCACGTAAGTCATTGTATTTAGAAGTATCAATTGGATACAATCCACAGAATACCATCGGGTTCATTTTACGATAGCCTGAAAGAGGCTCTGTTGCTGGGTTATCTGCTAGTGTAATCGTATCACCTACACTAGTATCACCAACGTTTTTAATTGATGCAGTAAGGAATCCTACGTCACCAACCGTTAATTCTTTCCTTTGAGTTGTACGTGGAGTGAATACACCAGCTTCAACAACTTCGAATTCTTTTCCGGTTGCCATCATCTTAATTTTTTGTCCAACCTTTACCGTTCCTTCTACGATACGAATATATGCTACTACTCCACGGTACGGATCGAATAATGAATCAAAAATTAGTGCTTTTAATGGCGCATCTGGGTCACCAGTTGGAGCAGGTACTTTTGCAACAACTTGCTCAAGTATTTCTTCTATTCCGATTCCAGCTTTTGCAGAAGCTAATACCGCTTCAGAAGCATCTAACCCAATTACTTCTTCAACTTCTTGACGTACTCGTTCTGGATCAGCACTAGGTAAGTCAATCTTATTAATAACCGGTAGAATTTCCAAATCATTATCTAGCGCTAAGTATACGTTTGCTAATGTTTGAGCTTCGATTCCTTGCGCAGCATCAACAACTAAGATTGCACCTTCACAAGCTGCTAAGCTTCGTGAAACTTCGTACGTGAAGTCGACATGCCCCGGTGTATCAATTAAATGAAGAATATATTCTTCTCCATCTTTTGCTTTATATTGTAATTGCACAGCATTTAATTTAATGGTAATCCCACGTTCACGTTCTAAATCCATTGAGTCTAACAGCTGTGATTTCATCTCACGCTGAGTTAATGCATTTGTCTTCTCAAGAATCCTGTCTGCTAATGTAGATTTTCCATGGTCAATGTGTGCGATGATTGAAAAGTTTCTTATTCTCTTTTGTCTTTCTGATCTTGACTCATTATTCATTTCATCACTCCTAAATTTCTCGACAACATAGATAGTTTTGATTATATCAAAAAACGAGGCCATTATTCAATCTCTATTAGCAGTATATGTCGAATGAAGTTTAGAAGGACTATCTTAACTCATCAATTAAAGAAGGAATTTTTTCAAAAATCTTCATTCCTTTTTCCGTAATATATGAAACAAAATTAGAAATCCCTTTTCCAACTACCGTAAAATAATTAAACGCGCCTAGTCTTTCTAGATGCTCTTCTCTTACTGCTAACCCTTTGTCAGTATAATCCTTGCCAAATACAACTGCTCCAGCCTTACCATCTTGTTTAGATAACGTTACTACATCATCTACATGATAATAATCGGTAGATGTAACTTTACCTATTCCATTTTTGGCAAACTGCATACAAGTTAAAATGATGATGGTAGACAAAGTGATTAATGTAAAATACCGAAACAAATATTTCACAGGTTTCTCCTCACTTTAAAATTAATGTGTATATGAACCAATATTATCTTGGTTTATCTTAGAATGTAATGCAGCATTCATTCCACCGGCAATGATATTTGCCATATCTTCAATGAAAGTATCCACTTCTTTTGGTGTAACCATTAAATTATGACCAAGTGGAGATAAAACTTCATGTATTAATTTACGCTTTTCTTCATCCTCTAGCGTTCCTACAATACCCATAAAAGCCATACGCTCTTTTTCACCAGGAAGATCTTCCTCAGTGTATTTTTTCTTTTCACCAAACGTCATACCAGCAGGAATCAAAGCTCTAGCAGGCTTGTCTCCTTCTTTCATTTCACGTCCGAAATGTTTCAAAATGAAGTCTATCGTATCGCTCGTTATAGCAACTGCATCAACAACAGTCGGCACACCTATTGCTATTACAGGAATCCCTAAAGTATCTTTACTTAATTCTTTACGTTTATTTCCAATTCCTGAACCCGGATGAATACCGTTGTCAGTTATTTGAATGGTTGTATTTACTCTTTCAATAGATCTTGCTGCAAGTGCATCTATTGCAATGACAAAGTCTGGTTTTACTTTATCAATTACACCGGCAATAATATCACTCGTTTCAATACCAGTTATTCCCATTACACCAGGTGATAGTGCACATACAGGTCGATAACCCTCTTGCACACTTTCTGGTTGCAGTTCAAAAAGATGTTTTGTGACAACTAAGTTTTCTACTACCATCGGTCCTAAAGCATCTGGTGTTACATTCCAGTTCCCTAAACCTACTACTAAACATGTTTGATCTTCAGTAATGCCTAAATTTTTTAAAAAAGCTGCAAATTCATTTGCAAAAACTTTTTCTACCTTATCTTGAAGATCTGTATCTTGTTCACGAATCCCTTGGACTTGTAATGTTAAATAATTGCCTGCTTTTTTTCCAATTCTTTCAGTTGCGGATTCATTTATATGTACATGCGAGATACTGACGCCGTCAACTTCTCGTTCTTTCAGGATGACACCAGTAATTTCTTCCTTTATTTGCTCACGTTCTTCTAGCATTTCTTTTGCTTCTACTGCTAAATCTGTTCGAACGCTATATTGACTTAAATCTAACTCACTCATGTCTTTAGCCTCCATTAATACATCTAATTTAACTAGTCTCTTCCTAATTAGTTTAGCTAGATGTTACCAATTCTAAACGAATTGTTTATTTTTCTTTTGAAAAGGCGAAAATAGCTTTATGAATTCTATTGCAAAATGGTACTAGTTTTGATAAAATAAGTTTTGTTCTATTTGTAATCGAGGGCAAATTTCTCGACTGCATTCGGGAGGTGAAAGGTATGCCAAATATTAAATCAGCGATTAAGCGTGTAAAAACAGCTGAGGCTCATCGTGCTCACAACGCATCTGTTAAATCAGAAATGCGTACTGCAGTGAAAACTGTTGAAGCTTTAGTTACTAATAACGAAGCTGAAAAAGCGAAAGAAGCTTTCTTATCTGCTTCTAAAAAATTAGATAAAGCTGTAAACAGCAATCTAATCCATAAAAACGCTGCTTCACGTCAAAAATCTCGTTTAGCTAAACAAGTTAACGCTATGAACGCGTAATGAATTAAATGGTGTCTCATATGAGACACCATTTTTTCGTTTTTATTTATTCATTTGTAAAATAAGCATTTCTAAGATCAGCACCTTATCCCCTTGTCCTGTTTTCATATTATAATCTGCTTTTGCAATTAATTTAATTGCTTCTTTTAATTCATTTGCTTGAAATAAATTCGATTGTTTTTGACCATAAAAAACCCTTCCTGGTGATACGCCAACAGAAGAGGCAATTTGATTATTAGAATATCCATTACCTGATAATTGTTTAATTTCATAAAGTAATCTAATTTGACTAGCCAATAAAGCTATAACTTTAATTGGTTCTTCACCCACATACAATAGCTCTTGTAAAATTTTTAGTGCTTCTGTTGTTTGTCTTGCTGCTATTTTTTCAATTAACGAAAAAATATTTTGCTCTATTGTTTTCGCAACCATTAATTCAACGAGTTCAGCATTTACTTCGCCTTCGTCTCCGATAAATAATTGTAACTTTTCACATTCTAATTTTAAAATAGATAAATTATTCCCCACAAGAAGTTTTAACGATTCAACACCATCATTTGTAATCGTAATGTTTCCCGTGAATTGATCTTTAATCCAGCTATCTAAATTATTCACTTCAACAGGATGACATTCTACAAGTTCTACCTGCTTTTTTAATGCTTTCGTTACTTTTTTTCTTTCATCCAATTTTTCATATGGCGCGACGAATACCACCGTAGTAAATGGTGAAGGATTTTCTATATAATCAAAAAGAGGCTCTACATCTTGTACATTTTTTTCTTTTTGAGCAGTTAAAAACGTACATGACTTGATTATTATTACTTTATGTCCTCCAAAAAAAGATGGAGTTTGAGCATCTTCAAGTGCGTCTCCTAAAAAAGCTTCCTTTAGATCATATGTCTGAAAGTTAAAGTCATCGATTTCTCCTTGTAAAGCTGCTTTCACGATTGTGTTTTCAGCTTCTTGAAGCAAAAAATCTTCAGTACCTACCAACAAATAAATCGGCGATACACTTTTTTTCAATTTTTTATGTAAATCAGTAATCATGCTTTGCTCTCCTACGCTAATTTTCTTAGTATAGTATAACATGTCCTACATTAGAAGGAAGAGATTAGTAAATACTAATCTCTAATTTATATTAACGTTTTAAATAAAGACCCGGTCTCTTCATTTAAAACGGTATAACTAAAACAAACATACTATGGATTTTTTAGTTATATTGATTTATACTAAAATTGTGAATTAGGAGGGGTTATTATGAATACATTTGAAAAAAACGTACAAAGCAAACGTAATGATGCAGTTGATTCAGGCGTTGGTTTTGCTGTTTCATTTGGTTTCTTCGCTACTCTATTTATCATTGCAACAATCGTAGAATTCGTTGCTCGATAATACATAGAATCAAATGATGGGACTGCTTTTAGCAGTCTTTTTTATTTTTCTTTTGGGTTTCTGTCTCTTGATTTACGGTATGCTTTAAAGGTTGAAAAGGTACCTTGTCCCTTTTTAAATTCATAAAAAATAGCTCCATCACGGTCTGTTCGTAAAATAATGATCTTTTCCTTCTGTAAACGATCAATCACTTCTTTTTTGGGATGACCATAACGATTGTTCGCACCAACCGAAATGATCGCAAACTTAGGATCGACGGCTCTAACAAACGCATCCGAAGTCGATGTATCACTCCCGTGGTGCCCCACCTTCAATACATCTGACTTTACATTTCTATATTTTGAAATGATACTTTGTTCTCCACTTTTGTCTACATCACCAGTAAACATCCATACTTTATCTCCAATTTTTGCCTTCATTACAATCGAACCATGATTTTCTTCACCAACATATCCTTTAATTGGTGAAAGCACTTGAAAATTATTATCCTCTACTTTCCAAATAAATCCTTCACTTACTTTTTGTATGTTCGTACCTTTTTTAATCGCTAATTCTATTCTTTCTTGTTCAACTTTCCCAAAATTCAATTTGTCACCAATTAACAGGTTCTCGACAGGGAATAATTGCAATACTTCATATGCCCCACCAATATGATCATAGTCACCATGTGTAAAAATTAATTTATCTATTTTACGAATGCCCTCTCCCTTTAAAATTGGTAGTAAAATATCGGTTCCGGTTGAAAACACTTTTTTCCGTTTCATCCATTTTTCTTGATTAAATTGGACAATTCCACCTGTATCAA
>NZ_JBALMS010000029.1:0-18152 GCF_036962205.1 Bacillus sp. JJ664
ATCTAATATTTAGGATGCATTTTTTATTAATATATATAAAATTAGTCGTTTTAGAGAAGTAATAATGAATATAGACTACTCTCTAAGAAAGGTGAGTAAAATGAAACTTAAGATTATTTGGAAGTATATAACGAAAAAAAAGTATCAAATTACATTAGATACGGACTGGTTGGAAACAAAAGAGGCACTATTATTGGCAGAAGACTTTGAGAGTACTGGTCGTACGAAAGAAATTATTTTTTTAGATCAATTTGACTCACAATGGACAAAAAAACAAGTTATTAAATATTTAAAAGAATTAGAAGATGAACCTCATGATATTGTCATTTATTTTGATGGAGGATTTGATATTGCAACAGGAATATCAGGAGTAGGAGTCAGCTTGTATTTTCAACAAAATGGCAAGAACTTTCGGAAACGATTTAATGAAAAATTAACTGGTTTATCAACAAATAATGAAGCTGAATTTGCTGCATTAGAAAATGCACTATTCTTATTAGAAGAAATGGATATTACGGGACAAACAATTGCCGTAAAAGGAGATTCTCAAGTGGTCATGAATCAAATCAATGGTGACTGGCCTTGTTATGAAGAGCAACATGAGAGATTTATCAACCGAATTGAAAAAAAATGTAAACAGAATAAATTAACCTTACAGTTTGAATTATTAAAGAGAAATGATAATAAAGAAGCACATAATCTTGCAACTAGTGCTTTAAAAGGGAATAAAATAGAAAGTACGATTGAAGTCACTTGAAGAGGTGAAATAAATGGAACGAAAAATAATCTTAGAAGAAATTGATACTTTATTAAAAAATTATTGTGAAGGTTGTTTTGTATATAAAACTTTCCGTAAAGAACATAGTCAAAAATTTGCTCAATCCTTTTGTATTCAGAATTGTACAGTTGGAGAAAAAATAAAGAATATCGGCAAACAATTAACATAAAAAGAAGGTACATTTCTGTACCTTCTTTTTTACTTAATTAAATCTGTGCTTCTCTAAGTTGTTGTTCAACTTGAGTTAGTTCTTCTTCTTGCCTAATTAAAAATTCTTCATCTAAATCAGTTGCAAGAGACTTCATTTTCTCTAGTTGACTTCTAGCTTGGGTAATTGCATCTGTTGCGTCTGTTAGTTGTTGTTGATCCATACTCATTGTTGCATACCCAACTAATTTTTGTGCGGCTTTCACTTTCATTTCAACTTGTTCAAAATTATTAAAATCTGACATATAATACCTCCTTATTTCACTTCGTATTATTCCCAAAACATAAAAGATTAATTTATATATAGTGTAGAAACTTTTGTTATTTAACAAGCTAAAATAAGGATGAATTTTTTTGTTCTTTTACATAAGAAAATTTAAGTTTTATAATGAAGTAATTATAATGTTTGGAGGGTTTCAAATGTCAGCTGAACAAGTCATACCGTTTATATCAAAGCAAAGAATTACTCCATTTCTTACATTTTGCGGCAATGCAGAAGAAGCAATGAATTATTATGTTCGTATTTTTCCGAATTCAAAAATCGTTTCTCTTCGAAAAATTACGAAAGAAGACCGAGGTGTAGAGGGGAAAATCCTGAATGGCATAATTGATATTTTAGGGCAGTCTTTTATGGTTATGGATATGGAAAAAGAATCATGTCCTAATTTTACTTGGGCAGTTTCATTTTACTTAGAATGCAATGACAATGCGGAGTTTGATTTAATTTTTGACGGATTAAAGAGTGATGGGCAAGTGCTCATGGGACCAGTTGAAATGAATGATTTTAGTAAGGTTACCTGGGTTACAGATTGTTTCGGTGTTACGTGGCAACTTGTGTTAAGAAAATCTAATTCTTAAACATTAGACTGTGTGTATTGAATTATTTCTTATTATATACATAAAAAAAGGACTGAAATAATCAGTCCTTTATGTAGTCAAAGTTGTATTAGATCTTTACTACGTTAGCAGCTTGAGGTCCGCGGTTACCTTCAACGATGTCGAAAGAAACTTCTTGGCCTTCATCTAATGATTTGAATCCGTCGTTTTGGATAGATGAGAAATGTACGAATACATCATCTCCACCTTCAACTTCGATAAAGCCAAATCCTTTTTCATTGTTAAACCATTTTACTTTACCTTGCATACTTCTTTTCCTCCTAAAACATTGCACATGAAAGCGCTTAAAAAATTTGCATTTATTGAGTTAATTATGACTTAATAAATGTTGAAATTAATATACAACTATTAGAAATAGAAGTCAAGTAAGCGCTTAACGACGTAATTTGTTCACAATATACATTATTTTGACATAAGTTTCGCTTGGAAATAATAAATTTATGTGAAAGTATTCACAAAGTGTATGAGGACGATTATAATGGAATTGTAATTGATTATGATCATTAGACGTTCTAAAAGAGATGGAGAGATGACCTATGATGCAGTGTACCTGGATTAACTTCCAATTAGAGAATGAAGAACTTACACAGGAACGATTTGAAGAAATGATGGACGATCACTTTCAAGCAGTAAAGTTAGATGATACGGGTTTCCCGCAATATATTTGGACATCAAATTTTGTCTTTATTGTAATTAGACGAGTTAAATTAATAGAAGAAATAGAATTTAAACAAATACCTAGAAATCCTGCATGTGAGTAATTACTAACTAAAATGTTATGACTAAATTCTTTAATGATGGAATTCCCTCTACATGGATGGGAATTCCATTGTTCGTTAACCCCTAATTTAATATCCTCATTGAAGGCTCAAAATACATTTTTTATTTTCCATGGGATTAATACGTTATATAATAATGTGATGATATAAATAGATAGATAAAACTGTTTAAATGTGAGGATTAACATGAAATTAATTATTGCGGAGAAGCCTGACCAAGGATTAAAACTAGCGGCACCTTTTCAATTTCAAAAGAAAAAGGGCTATTTAATCATTCAACCAAATGAGTTTTTCCCTAAGGGGGCTTACTTAACTTGGGCGATTGGTCACTTATGTGAGCTGTTGTCTCCAGAAGAGTATGATGAAAAATGGAAAAAGTGGTCACTTACGACTCTACCAATTATACCGAATCGTTTTCAGCATAAAGTAACAAAGGGAAAATATGATCAATTTTCAATTATTAAGAATTTAGTCCATGTAGATGAAGTGAGTGAAATCATACTTGCAGGAGACTGTGAGCGTGAAGGAGAGCATATCGTCAGATTAATCTTAAACGTTGCAGGAAATAAAAAACCAATGAAACGTCTTTGGATTTCTTCCTTAACAGAAAATGCTGTGAGAAAAGGGTTCAGTCAATTATTAGATGAAGGTGAGACAAAGAACTTATTTTTTGAGGCATATAGTCGTGCCTGTGCAGATTGGCTTGTAGGGATGAATGCTTCACGTGTATATTCATTGCATCTTCAAAAGAAAGGGATTCAAGATGTATTTTCACTTGGCAGAGTACAAACACCTACTTTAGCATTGATTGTAAAAAGAGAACTTGAAATTGAAAAATTTCAATCTGAACCATATTGGGAAGTATTTGCGACATTTCAATTTGGAAAAGATAAATTCTTTGGTAAATGGCATAAAGATCAAGAATCAAAAATTAAAACAAAAGAATTAGCAGAAAAAATAGCAACGTTTTGTAATGAAAAAGAAGCTCATATTACTGAAATTGAGCAGGAACGAAAAGAATTTCATCCGCCTTTTTTATATAATTTATCTTCATTACAAGCAGACGCAAATGCTAAATATAAATTTTCACCACAGAAAACGTTAGAAATAGCGCAAAAACTTTATGTCAAAGGAATTATTTCATATCCAAGGTCAGATTCAAGTTTTATAACGAAAGAAGAAGCTATGATGCTACCAGATATTCTTAATAAAATACAAAATATTGAGCAGTTTCAAGGATTTTTTCCGTTACCGAATCCATCTATTTTAAATAATAGTCGCTATGTAAACGAAAAAAAGGTGACAGACCACTATGCGATTATACCAACAGAACAAGTACCTTCTATGAATAAATTAAACGATGAGGAACAAAAAATATATGAATTAATTGTTAATCGATTGATTAGTGCTCACTATGAGAGTGCAATCTTTGATTATACGACGATTCATACACTTGTTGACCAACGTGCAAGCTTTGTTTCTAAAGGAAAAACCTTAATTCAAGAAGGCTGGAGAAAAGTAATTTTTGAAAAATCAAAGGAAAAAAATACAGACGAACAAAATCTGCCTATTGTGTCAACAGGGGATCAAGGTATTGTAAAGAAAGTTGAAGTGAAGGAAAAGAAAACGCAACCTCCTAAAAGATATACAGAAGGTCAATTGATTACATTAATGAAATCAGCTGGAAAACATATCGAAAATCCAGAGTTAACGAAAATTTTAAATAAAACAGAAGGTCTTGGTACTGAAGCTACCAGAGCGGGGATTATTGGGACTTTAAAAAATAGGAAGTATATCGATGTTAAGAAAAATCAAGTTTATGCAACTGATAAAGGAAAGTTAATTATTTACGCACTTGGCGAAAATATTTTAACATCTCCTGAAATGACTGCTAAATGGGAGCAGAGATTAAGTGAAATTGGTGACGGTAAAGCAAGTAGCATTGAATTTATGGATCAAGCAAAAAAGCTAACAGAAAAAATAATTCATGATGCCTTTCAAAATGAATCTCAATGGAACTTTTCAGATTATCGTATAGATGAAATGAAAAGCGCAAAATTTGGTAGTAAAAAGAAATCCACAAGTGTAGGTAAATGTATTAAATGTGAAGGGAAACTAGTGGATAAAGGTACTTTTTACGGCTGCGACAATTACCAGAAAACAAAATGTACCGTTACAATTTCAAAGAAAATATTAGGTAAAAATATTACTAAATCGATGATTAAGCAATTATTATCAAAAGAGCCGACAGAAGTTATTCAAGGTTTTGTGAAAGATGGAAATCAATTTGATGCTTCTTTAAAATTTTCTGATGAAGGAAAAATTATATTTGTTCATACATCAAAAAACCAGTCATGAATCTCGAATGCTACAAATTTACTCGATTGAATTCCAATTCATAATTACAAAAATAGTCAAATAAAGAATAAATAAGAAATAGGGTACTCAAAATACAACTGTATGATGAGATATCCTATTTCTTTTTTGATAAACTTTTCCTCTTTCAAATCTTACAAAATCCCTTATTCCTTTATCGATTACCCATCATCATGTTAAACTATCAACAAATACAAACTTAGAAGGTGAGATCATGATTTGTTTTTTAGAAAATACTTTTCAATTAAAATTACATAAAAATGATAAAGATGAATATGCCATCATCGTAACTGATGAGGGGATATTTAGTGAAGTTGACTTGGAGAAGCAACCGAGTAGTTATGTGAAATTTATTTTAAATGAATATGACGAGTTAACAATTGATTGGTTTGTAGAAAATGTAAACCGTTTTACAGTTAAAAGTTTACAAGTACATCAAATGGTATTGATTAATGATGAAGATGAATGTTCAATTCAATTCGTAATGGAGAGATGGCAAAGTAGAATGTTCAAGATTGAATGGAAACCAACATTGCATATTGAATTTGGCTTGTACTATGAAGTATGCGATGACTGTGATTAATTAGACTTATTTTTCGGTTTCAATAAAGTTAAAATGATAAAAAAGCTAATCCAACCTATTAAAGGATATAAGAATGTTAATAATGGGCCATAGCCAATGATACTAATAAATAGACAACAGATTAGTATAAAAATGACAACTAAATCGTTATTTAATCTTATGATTGAACTAATCTGTCTCGACATTCCGTAAACATTCCCAACTAAAGTTGTAAAGATTTCAGCTAAGATCACCATTAGAAAAAAGTAATAAAATACTGGATGGATTTGTTTAATCACTTCAACCATAGGAATTTCATATTGGTGGAAATTTACCACATTAGAAACGTTTAAATGAATTAGTAAGAGGATACTTCCTAATATCAAGCCGCCTAATATTCCACCACTCACAATAGACGATTTGTCTTTACATTCTGATCCAATTGGTACCAATACAGCTTGGGCCAATGCCATATTTAAGCAAACATACGTAATTGGTTTAGTAAAAACTGATAGATTAAGTCCATTTAAAGATGGCAGCATATTGTTAACGTTAAAGTCACTAATAGAAAATGGTAGATACGAATTAATAAAGACTGCAACGATAAAAGCACACATGATTGGTACCACAGTGTTGTTTAGGCTAAATAATCCACTAGTTCCTTTTCTTAAAACCATAAAAGTAAGAAATATAAATAGAATTGAACCGATAAATGGATGAAAATGTAAATAGTTTTTGAATACTGCACCTGCCCCCGAAAGCATGACACTTGTAACCCCTAATAACACAAAAAATAAAAGACCATTTATGATATTCCCACCAAGTTCACCAAACAGTAATACATTAAATTGCTGGGCCGACTTTAATTGATATGTATGTGCAATCTCCATAATCTTTGTTCCAAACCAACAAAATAAAATAGTGGCAAATAATATACCAAATGCCCCATATAACCCATTTATTGAAAAGAACTCTACGATCTCTTTTCCTGTTGCAAATCCTGCTCCAATCACAGTGCCAACATATGTAAATGCTATATTCCGAACCTCTTTATTCATATTGAGTTTCATAGGAAGTCCTCCTAAAAGTAGTACTAAATTGTATGTTTCATTTTATTAAATTAGACATGCTCTCCTAATTTATCTTTATGATTGAAGAGAATAGAAAAGAATGCGATGTTTTGAAATGAGAGTCAAATATTACAATTTACCAGCTTTTTATAATGTGTTAAAGTGAGTAAGTTAGAAGGGGGACGGGTTACAATGAATATTCTTAAATGGAATTTCAATATGAAAGTACGACTTGTCGCTGAATTTTTCTTTGGCTTATTTTTCTGGATGTATTTACCGTTTTTATCGATTTACTTTTCAGAAGAATTAGGAAAAGTGACTGCAGGAGTACTATTAATGTGTTCACAAGCTGTTGGTGTTTTTGCAAATCTGATTGGTGGTTATTTGGCAGATACGTACGGTAGAAAACGGATGATGGTGATTTCATCTTATATTCAAACGGGTGGAATAGTCTTAATAACAATTGCTAATTCTGCAATTCTAGAATCAGCATGGCTTACTTTTATTGGATTTTCAATTATCAGTATTACACAAATGCTATATATGCCTGCAAGTTCAGCCATGGTCGCAGATACAGTTAAAGATAAAGATGAAAGAAATTTAGTTTTCGCTGTATTTTATACGATGATTAATATCAATGTAGTCATTGGTCCGATTATTGGTGGATTATTATTCTTTACAGCAAGATTTGAATTATTTACTGCATCTTCTATTATTTTCTTAGCAGTTGCACTTATGATTACCTTTTTAATAAAAGAATCTTTACCGGTAGATGAAAATAGAGAGAAGGAAGAAAGTGTTTCAAAAGTAGTCATGAAACAAATTAAAAATTATCGTGTTATTTTTACTGATAAAGTATTCTTTTTATTTGTTTTCGCTGGAATATTAATCTCTCAAACTTTTACACAATTAGATTTATTATTGGCTGTATATATAAAAGAATCGATTCCGGTTCAAACTTTATTTTCATTTGGTGATTTTATCTTAAAAACAAATAGTGAAACATTATTTAGTTGGACAATAGCCGAAAATGGGCTGATCGTAGCAATATTTACCGTGATCATCACTAAGTTCACTAACAAATTCAATGAAAGAATGTTATTCCTTATCTCATCTATTTGTTATGCATTTTCTATGTTATTATTTGGTTTTACAATTTCTGCATATGTCATATTTATTGCGATGGCAATTTTTACATTAGGAGAGATTTTAGTCGTAGGAATACAAAATGCATTTATTGCGAAAATTGCTCCTGAAAACCAAAGAGCGCAATATTTTGCGGCAGCGGGGCTAAGATGGTCTGTCGGAAGAACAATCGCTCCATTGACAATTCCACTAGCAGGTTTAATTGGCTATAAATTAACATTTATTATCATTGCTTTATTAGCCTTAACAGGGGCATATTTGTTCGAAGTGATGTTTAAGGAAATGAAAAAGAGACCAGAACTCTTAATGGACGATTATAAAGCTGGATAAAAAAAGGAACTTCAAACGGTTGACAAAGGCCCGCTTTCTTCGTTGCTTCGCCTGCTTGGGGTACTCATTACCAAATAAGGTAATTTTGCTCTTCATCAGACTTAGCTCCTCGTGAGACAAGCGTTTTTAATCAGTTTGATTCTCGAAGTTTTTGTATTTTGTCCAGAAAAAAAAAGGACCCATTTGGGTCCTTTTATTTATTATTTAAAGTCTTATCTAAAATTTGAATATTTTCTTTCATTAAATCAAAATAGTCTTTATTATTTTTTAAATCTTCTTCGGATACTGTAGCTAAGTGGTTCAATCTTAAAATCTCTGCATTTGTTTCATCTTTTACAACTGAAGCAACCTTAGGTGTTGCAAAGGTTTCAAATAAAATATATTTGACATGATGTTCTCTTGTGAAATCAACAATTTTTTTCAGTTGTTTTTGAGATGGCTCTTGAGAAGGTGATAGACCAGTTATTGGGATTTGTTCGATTCCGTAACGGTTTTCCCAATAGCCATATGCAGCATGAGAAACGACAATGTCCTTGCGTTCCGAGTGAAGAATCAAACTTTTTAGTTTGTTATCAAGTTCATCGAATTGACCTTCAAATTTGTTGAAATTATCTTCAAAATATTGCTTGTTTTTTGGCATTAGCTTTGTTAATTCATTCTTTATATTTTCTGCTTCTATCTTTGCAAGAGTAGGGTCCAACCAAACATGTGGGTCTACATCATGCTGCTCTCCTTCGTGATCGTGTTCATCTTGGTGTTCTTCTTCGCTGGAATGAATATACTCGATATTTTTTGAAGCCTCAAGAATGGCAACATCATTATTTTTTAACGTTTCATTTATTTTCTCTGCAAAAGGTTCCATACCTGCACCATTATAAATAAACAGGTCAGCATTAGCGATCTTTACGATTTGTTTAGATGTAGGCTCAAATTCATGAGTATCAACACCTGCAGGATAGATGGACGTAACATCAACGTATTTTCCGCCTATTTTTTTCGCAAAATCCGTTAGCGGGAAAATAGTTGTATAAATTGTAAGATGATTTTTATTTTCATCATTTGCAGTATTTTCTTGCTTACAACCTGATAGAATGGCACCTGATAACAGAAATGTAATCATTGCTAATTTAGTAAATTTCAAATTGATCTCCCCCTATGTAAGAACTCTATTTAGTAATTTGTCATGAGTATAAAAATTAAACGAGATAAATGGAAATATAAAGAGTTTAAAACGTAATCATTCCTTTTTATATTTCAAAAAAATAATAACTTCTATGTAACCTAAGTGAGATGATAGGCTAAATTAGTAGTTAAACTTCATAAAACGTAATTGATACGATTTAATCCTTTGTTATTATAAAACACGTGAAAATAATTTGCAAGTAATATATATATGTAAACAATAAAGACAAAAATAAAAAAAGTATGTTAAATCGTATCATTTGGATACAATCAACATACTTTTGTTTACGATTTACGTTTTAAACGAAATCTACGAGGTTTTTGATTTGGTTGACCTGATTGTTTCTTTTTACTTTTAATGAACTGGAAAAATATAAAAAATATGTACAATGGAATAGCAATGTATATGAAAAATGGCCATTGTTCTTTTTTAGCATGCCATACGAGATAGAGAGCATAACCTAAAAATAATGTAACGAGTGTACCATATTTCGGAATTGGAATATCTTTAAAACTAGGAATTTTAATTTTACTAACCATTAAAAAAGCTAATGCAATAAATATTGTGATCATAACAATTTGGGGGATACGATCACCAAATAATGTTAGAAATGCGACTAATCCACCGGCAGCTGTAATGGGAACACCAGTAAAATATTTTAACGAAGTAGCGATTGGCGTTACGTTGAAGCGTGCTAATCGATAAGCTCCAAATAATGGGAATAATCCTGCAATCGCAAGCCCTAGTAAGCCCTCATTTGAGAATTGAGTGCAATAAACTAAATATGATGGGGCAGCACCAAAGGTTACGATATCAGCTAAAGAATCAAGCTCCTTTCCTAATTGTGTTTGTACACCTAAAACCCTAGCTAAACGGCCATCCATACTATCAAGCATCATTCCGATTAGAATAAGAATTGCTGCATTTCTCACTTGACCATCTGCAGCAAAACCAATCGAAAGGAATCCACAATACAAATTACCAAGCGTAAAGAGGTTTGGAATACTTCGTTTAATCATAATTTCACTTCCTAAAATTGAATTAAATAATAATAAAATAAACTCTATTATACCCCAAATATTAGTAAGAATGGAAACTTATAAATTTTATGTTCATGTTTTAGAAATATTTATAAGATTTTTAAGATTGATTTAAGATTATAATTAATATTATTATGTGAATAATGGCACAAGTATATTTTACTATGTTTAAAAACAAGGAAAATAAGCTGAATTTACTAAAAAATCGCAGTTTTTTTATAAAAATTTAATTAAATATTAAAAAAATACTTTTTTTTCAGAAAAATCTGTAGTATATTGAAAAAGTAATAAGTGATTATTCAGAAAAATAAGAAAAACAGAGAGGGTAATCACTAAACTATGGAGGTGCTCGAATGAAGCGTAGATTAGCGACAACAGTCTCAAGTCTTTTAGTACTAAGTACAGTGCTAGCAGCTTGTGGCAAAGACACAGAAACAACATCAAATGGACCAAAAAAGGACAAGAAACAAACTCTTAAACTTACTACTACTACTGAGATTCCATCAATGGATTCTGCAAAAACTACTGATGCAATGTCATTTGAAGTATTAAATAACGTAAATGAAGGCTTACTTCGTTTAGGTGAAGGCGATGAAGTTGTTGATGGAATTGCTAAAAAAGATGAAACTGAAATCAGTGATGATGGTTTAACATACACATTCCATTTACGTGATGCGAATTGGTCTAATGGTGAGCCGGTAACTGCTAATGATTTCGTTTATTCTTGGCAACGTGCAGTAGATCCTAAAACTGCTTCGGAGTATTCATTCATTTTATACTATGTAAAAAATGCTGAACAAGTTTTCAATAGTAAATTACCAAAAGACCAACTAGGTGTTAAAGCGATCGATGATAAAACTTTACAAGTTACATTAGAACAAGCTACACCTTATTTCTTACAGTTAACAACTTTTGGTACTTACTTACCACAAAATCAAGCTTTCGTTGAGTCTCAAGGTGACCAATATGGTTTAGAAGCTGATACTCAATTATATGATGGACCATTTACATTAAGTGAATGGAAACATGCTGAAAGCTTTACATTAACTAAAAATGATACTTACTGGGACAAAGACACTGTAAAATTATCTGAAATCAAATACAATGTTGTAAAAGATACTTCTTCAGCTGTTAACTTATACGAAAATGGCGACATTGATAAAGTAATGTTAGATTCAGAATTCGTTGATAAATATAAAGACGATCCTGAATATCAAACACAATTAGATGCTCGTTTAGTTTTCTTCCGTTTCAATCAAAAATTAGATCTATTCAAAAATGATAAGGTTCGTAAAGCATTTGACTTAGCATATGACAAAGAAGCGATTACGACTGCAATCTTAAATGATGGATCTAAACCGGCTAATTGGTTAGTTCCTTCTGAATGGGTTAAAGGTCCAGACGGAAAAGACTTCCGTGAGCATAATGGCGACTTCAACAAATACAATGTAGAAGAAGCACAAAAATTATGGGCTGAAGCGAAGAAAGAATTAGGTAAAGATAGCTTTGAATTAAAAATGCTTTCTTATGATGATACTACTAGAAAGAAAGCAGCTGAATATATCGCTGGAGAACTTACAAAGAATCTTCCAGGTTTAAAAATTACTGTTGCACCACAACCATTTGAAATCAAACTTGATCAAGAGAAAAAATTAGAGTATGACTTCTCATTCTCTGGATGGGGACCGGATTATCCAGATCCAATGACATTTATTGATATGTTCATATCAAACAGTGCATTCAATGAAATGGATTACAAAAACCCTAAGTATGATCAATTAGTAAATGATGCGAAAAAAGAAGCAGATGCTCAAAAACGTTGGGATTACATGGTACAAGCTGAGAAAGTAATCATGGACGAAGCTGGTATCTCACCAATCTATCAACGCGGACGTGCATTCTTACAAAAAGATTCAGTTAAAGGTATTATTGCTCACAAATTTGGTGGAGATTTCTCTTACAAATGGGCAACTAACGAAAAATAATATTTACAAAAGAGAAGGGGATTCCCTTCTCTTTTTTTTTGCGTTAATAGAGTAGAGTTTGAATCCTCCCGTTTAAAATTTTGTAATAAAAGGAAATGTTTATTTATATATAAAATAGGGGAGCTTATCTTATGATATGGCACGTTACTATTTAAAGTTGGTCAAATAGTTAGTGAGATGAAATCTGCGAGACATGAGCTTTAAACAAGTTCCAACCCATATGATCAAGACGAGAATTGATTCAAATCGTACGTCTAGAGAATATAAGTAGACTTTATCGAAATACATCAATCTACTTTAACTGGCCAAATTTTATTAGAGGAGGTAAATTAATTTTTATAAAATGGAATGAGGATTTATACAAAAAAATGGAAAAATATGTGTGAAAACTAACAAAAAGTTAAACATTTATGTAAAATTTATTAAGTTTTTTGAAAAAAATGTCGATTTATTGTTGATATTTTCTAAAAGTTATGTAAAATAAAGATATATTAAAGATTATTAAAAATTCATACAATAAATTGTTCGAATATTTTAATAGTTTTTAAGTCTAATTGTATTATTTTTATTGGGGAGGCAAACAAATGAAAAAGAAGGTTTCTTATTTTTTATCTCTATCTGTTGCTGTGAGCATGCTTTTAACTGCTTGTAATTCGGGTAAAGATGAAAAAGACACTGGCAAAAACACAGACAAAAAATTACCACAGGTTCTTAACTTAATCGGTCCTGCAGAACTTCCAGGTCTTGATTCTGGTACAACTACTGATGCTGAATCTTTCAACGTTTTAGCTAACGTAATGGAAGGTTTAAATGTATTAGGTGAAAATGATGAAGTTAAACCAGGTCTAGCTGAAAGCGTAGACGTTTCAGATGATAAATTAACTTATACTTTCCACCTTCGTGATTCAAAATGGACAAACGGTGATGCTGTAACTGCTGCTGATTTCGAGTATGCTTGGAAACGTGCTGCTGATCCAAAAACTGGTGGCGAGTATGCTTTCATGATGAACGCACTTAAAAATGGTGAAGCTGTAACTTCAGGTAAAGCGAAAGTTGATACTTTAGGGGTTAAAGCTATTGATGACAAAACTTTAGAAGTAGTTTTAGCTAAAGCGATTCCATACTTTGATTCTTTAGTAACGTTCCCAACATTCTTACCATTAAACCAAAAGTTCGTTGAATCTCAAGGTAAAGATTACGCTCTTGAAGCTGATAAATTAATCTTCAATGGTCCATTTGAATTAAGCGAATGGAAACATAACACTAGCTACCAATTAGTGAAAAATGATGATTACTATGATGCAGATGCAGTTAAATTAAAAGAAATCAACTTTAACATTGTTCTTGATGAGCAACCAAAAGTTAACTTATACGAAAGAGGAGAAGTTGATCGTATCACTTTAAGTGCTGAGTTTGTTGATAAATTCAAAGAAGATCCTAACTTCGATTCATTCTTAGAGCCAACAGTATTCTTCTTACGTGTAAACGAAACGAAGAACCCAGCTCTTAAAAACGTAAACATTCGTCAAGCTTTAAACAAAGCTTTCGATCGTGAAGCAATTACAAGTGTAATCTTAAACAACGGTTCTGCTCCATTAACAGGCTTAGCTCCAGCTGATTTCTTAACAGCTAAAGGCGAAGACTTCCGTAAAGCTTCTGGCGATTTAGTATCATTTGATGCTGATGCAGCTAAAACAGCTTGGGAACAAGGATTAAAAGAAATCGGTAAAAAAGAAGTTAAATTAGAATTATTAGGTTCTGATAGCGATGTTAACAAAAAAATCTCTGAGTACCTACAAGGTGAATTCCAAAAGAACTTACCAGGTTTATCAGTAAGCATCAAAACAGTTCCATTTGGTCAAAAATTAGACTTAGAAACTGCTAAAGATTATGATATCTCATTCGGTGGATGGGGACCTGACTACAAAGATCCAATGACATTCTTTGATATGTTCATCACTCCTTCATCATTCAACCAAATGGGATTCTCTAACGCTGAGTACGATAAATTAATCGGTCAAGCTGGTGGAGAATTCTTAACAGACCCAGCAAAACGTGAAGAAGCATTCTTAGCTGCTGAAAAAATCTTAGTTGAAGATCAAGCTGCTATTCTTCCGATTTACCAACGTGCAATTGCATATGTACAACAACCAAAAGTTAAAGGTTTAATCAACCACAACTTCGGTGCTGACTACACTTACAAATACGTTGAAATCAAAAACTAATTATTAAAGACGAAGGGCCACTTTATAAGTGGTCCTTTTTTTGTAAATTTTGACATAAATCAGTTTCCTTTGTATTATCTTGATAGTACAAGTTGTAATTTGAGAGGAGAGTAGCTTTTGACTGAAATCATACATCAAATATTAGAGTTCTTTGCGTCATTAGGCTATTTTGGAGTGGCATTAGGTTTAATGATTGAAGTTATACCAAGTGAAATTGTACTGGCATATGCTGGATACCTAGTAGCGGAAGGTCATATCAATTTTATCGGAGCAATCATTGCTGGGGTGATAGGTGGGACAATTGCTCAGTTATTTTTATATTGGATCGGCTATTATGGTGGAAGACCAATTATTGAAAAATATGGAAGATACATATTGATTAACAAGCATCATCTTGATTTGGCAGAAAAATGGTTTTCAAAATATGGTGTTGGTGTAGTCTTTACAGCTAGGTTCATTCCCGTAGTAAGACATGCTATATCAATTCCTGCAGGTCTTGCGAAAATGCCAGTTAGTCAATTTACCATCTATACAGTATTGGCCATCATACCTTGGTCTATTTTCTTTGTGCTAGTAGGAGAAAAACTAGGTAGGAATTGGGATACGGCTAAAGAAGTTTTAGCGCCTTATACGCCAATGCTTATTGTCATTGCGTTTGCTCTATTTGTCGTTTATTTGTTAATTAAGAAACTAATCTCAAATAAAAATAAATAAGTTTAATGAGTGGTTTGTCCCGTTTCTACATATAATAGAAAAACTTTATGTAGAAAGGATGAGTATACTATATGCATTCAATGAATTACGAGGATGTAAAAAACGACGTTTCAAATACACTTTCTAGTGTTCAAGAACAATTAACTGCTGAAGACTTTTCGAAAAATACAAAAGAAGAGCTCGAAAGTCAGGCAAAATTATATGAATATGTAAATGATATCACTGAAATGAATCATTTATATCAAAATGGATATTAAGATAAAGGTTGCTATTGGCTACATTCAGTACTTTGTCTATACACTAAAAGGTCACTATTTGTGACCTTTTTCGTTCTAATTAATATTGTATATAGAATTAATTATTAGAAAAAATTTCCAAATAAAACTGATTATTAGAAAAACCGCTTTCTTTATAATAAAGGTTGAAACAAGCATGAATGTTTCGTATGCTAGTAAAGTGATGTGTTGTTTTAGAATTAGAGGTGAGTATATATGTTAAATTTTTACGTATCTGATGCAGGGGGAAAATTAAATCAAGTCGATACAATTGAAAAAGGTTGCTGGATTAATGCGATTAATCCAAGCGAACAAGAAATTCAATTTTTAGTCCAAAAATTAGACTTGGATTTAGACTTCATTAAAGACCCGCTTGATGATGAAGAACGTTCAAGGATTGAAATTGAAGGAGAACATACTCTTATTATCGTGGACATTCCAATTGTAGCTCATGATGATACTGGAAATACAATTTTTGATACAATACCAATCGGGATGATTATCTCTTCTAATACGTTTGTAACGATTTGTTTAAGTGAGAATCCAATTTTCGAACGATTTATATACCAAAAGGTTAAGGGATTTTATACATTTAAGAAGACTCGTTTTGCACTTCAGCTCTTGCATACATCTTCAACTTACTATTTGCGTTATCTTAAACAAATTAATCGAAAAACCAATGAAATTGAAGCTGAATTACATCAGTCAACGAGAAATCAAGAATTATTTACAATGCTAAATCTTGAAAAAAGTCTTGTATACTTTACGACATCACTCAAAGCAAATAAAATTGTGATGCAAAAAATTCTAAAAGGTAATGTGTTAAAAATGTATGAAGATGATGAAGACTTATTAGAAGATGTAATCATTGAAAATAAACAGGCAATTGAGATGGCAGAAGTTTATAGCAATATCTTAAGTGGTATGATGAATACTTTTGCATCTGTTATTTCAAATAACTTAAATATTGTCATGAAATTCTTAACTTCAATTACAATTATTCTTTCAATTCCAACGATGGTGTCTAGTTTCTTTGGAATGAATGTACACATACCTTTAGCAAAGATTCCTCATGCTTTTCCGATCGTTATTGGAATTTCAGCGTTATTATCGTCAACAATTGCATTTATATTTTGGAAAAAAAGGTATTTTTAACTCACATGACCGACCTGTTTTTAGGGAGGTTTTGTGAGTTTAATTTTTAGCATAATGGGGTGAGAACATGACTTCGAATTTCTATCATTCATTTTTACAAATGAACACGATTTTTATATCAATCGTAGTTGAAGCATTACCATTTATTTTAATTGGTGTCTTCATTTCAGGGATCATTCAAATTTTTATAACAGAAGAAATGTTATCAAAAATCATTCCTAAGAACAGATTTGGTGCTGTTTTTGTAGCAATTTTATTAGGATTTATTTTCCCAGGTTGTGAATGTGGTATCGTTCCAATTGTTAGTAGATTAATAAAAAAAGGCGTTCCACATTATGTAGCAGTTGCTTTTATGTTGACTGGCCCTATCATTAATCCAATTGTACTATTTGCAACTTTTATCGCTTTTGGGAATAATATTGAACTCGTAATCTATCGAGCTGGAGCTGCGATGATTGTAGCATATATAATCGGCATTATCTTATCATATCTTAAAATTGAGAACCCATTAAAGCATGATATAGAGTCAATTCCAGTCATTCATGCATTGCCAGTTAAAAGAAAATTATGGAGTGTATGTGTTCATGCGATTGAAGAGTTTTTCTCTATGGGGAAATTTTTAATTTTAGGCGCTCTGATCGCTGCTTTTGTCCAAACTTTTATACCGACATCGACATTAATGAAAATTGGAAATGGTCCTGTTACAAGTATAATCGTTATGATGCTTCTTGCATTTATACTATCACTATGTTCAGAAGCTGATGCATTTGTAGCATCTTCATTCCAAAGTACATTTTCAATCAATTCGATTGTAGCATTTATGGTATTTGGTCCAATGGTAGACATTAAAAATACTTTAATGTTATTTCAACACTTTAAAAGTAAATATGTTTTTACTATTATCGGACTAGCTGCAATCCTAACATTTGTTGTGACAATTTTAATATAAGGGAGAATCTATATGGCAAGAGCATATGTATTACTAGGTTTTACATTTTTCTTAATGCAAATGCATATTACAGGTAGTATCTCAAAATATATCAATATGAAATACTCTTATTTATCATTAACTGCTGGAATTCTTTTTGCTTTTTTAACAATCATTCAAGTGATTCATACTTTTAAAACGACTGATCAATCTCACGACCATGATCATGAATGTAATCATACATGTGACCACGGACATGTTCATAAAGAGTCAAAAGGATTTAGAAAAGTTTTAAATGGTTTTATATTTTTGTTTCCGTTAATAACAGGGATTTTCCTACCGATTGCAAATTTAGATTCTACGATTGTTCAAGCAAAAGGATTCCATTTTCCAGTTTCTGAACCAGATAACAACGACCCGTTTATGCAAAGACAGTATTTAAAACCAGATTTAAGTATATATTACGGTCAAGAAGGATATCAGAAATTAATTGATAAAGAAT
>NZ_JBALMS010000030.1:0-27381 GCF_036962205.1 Bacillus sp. JJ664
ATGTGTAATTTTTTATTTAAAATTAATTAAATTTTAATTCTCTATTTGACTTAATAGAATTATATGTGTTATAAATGTTTCATAACATTTTAATAGTGAGCGTTGAAAGGTTTAGTAGTGTGAATGGAATGGTCTCAGAGAGCTAATGGTTGGTGAGAATTAGCACAAACATTGACATGAATTACACCCTGGAGCATTCTTTTTCGACATTTGTTATACATAACAAACTAGGATTAGAACGGTTAACAGCCGTTAATTGTATGAGAGGTAGTCTAATTTAATTAGCTACAACTAGGGTGGTACCGCGATTTTAATTATTCGTCCCTACTGTTTAACAGTAGGGACTTTTTATTTTGTTTTAATAAAATGATGATTTAAGGATAGAGAGGATTGATTAAAAGTGACAACGATTTTACAAGATTTAGAATTTCGTGGATTAATTAATCAAATGACTGACGAAGAAGGATTACAAAAATTACTTATTGAAGAATCGGTTTCTTTATATTGTGGTTTTGACCCGACAGGCGATAGCTTACACATCGGTCATTTATTACCTGTTTTAATGCTTAAGAGATTCCAAGTTGCTGGACATAAACCGATTGGTGTTGTTGGTGGAGCAACTGGTATGATTGGTGACCCAAGTGGTAAAAAAGCAGAACGTACATTAAATACAACAGAAACAGTTCAAATGTACAGTGAACGAATTCGTACACAACTTTTACCATTCTTAAGCTTTGAAGGTGAAAACGCTGCCAAAGTTGTAAACAACTTTGATTGGACTGGCGATTTAGACGTTATTACATTCCTACGCGATATTGGGAAAAACTTTGGTTTAAATTACATGCTTGCTAAAGATTCAGTAGCATCACGTTTAGATGCAGGTATTTCATTTACTGAATTTAGCTACATGATTTTACAATCTTATGATTTCTTAAAATTATACCAAGACCATAATTGTAAACTTCAAATTGGTGGAAGTGATCAATGGGGTAATATTACTGCAGGTATGGAACTAATTCGAAAAACTGAAGAAGATTCAAAAGCATTTGGCTTAACTGTACCTTTAGTAACAAAAGCGGATGGTTCAAAGTTCGGTAAAACAGAAGGTGGAGCTATATGGTTAGATCCAGAAAAAACGACTCCTTATGAATTTTACCAATTCTGGATTAACACAGACGATCGAGATGTTGTTAAATACTTAAAATACTTTACTTTCTTATCGAAAGAAGAAATTTTAGCGTTAGAAAAACAATTTAATGAAGCACCAGAGCAACGTGTTGCTCAAAAAGCATTGGCTGCTGAAGTGACTAAATTAGTTCATGGTGAAAAAGCACTTGATCAAGCAATTAAAATTACGGATGCATTATTTAGTGGATCTGTAAAAGAATTAACAGCTGATGAAATCAAACAAGGTTTTAAAGATGTTCCGTCATTTGCTTTAAATGAAGCAGAAATGGGATTAGTTGATTTATTAGTAGCTGCTAAAATTTCACCATCTAAACGACAAGCACGCGAAGATGTTCAAAACGGTGCAGTGTACGTAAATGGTGATCGTATACAAGATGTTGCAAAAGTATTATCTAAGCTTGATGCAATTGAAGAGCAATTTATAATAATCCGTCGTGGTAAAAAGAAATACCACTTAATTACATTATCATAATGAATAAACAGTGAACGAAAAAGCAGTAGTATGATTGTCACTAGTTACAGAGAGCGAGTGGTCGGTGTGAACTCGTCTAAACAATCAACGAATTACATTTCGGGAGTTTTCTTTTCGTAGTTAGAGATTCTAATGAAGGGAAGAACGTAAGTCTACGTTACAGATATCGAGTGATAAAGAAAAAACTTTTAATTTGATTTTAAGTGAATTTTCTTTATAACTAGGGTGGTAACGCGATCGAGGTCGTCCCTATTTTTATAGGGATAACCTCGATCTTTTTATTTTTTAAAAAAGGGGGAACATTCATGGAAATGATTCTAACTAAAGATTACGGAATATTGGCAAAATTAAATGAGAGTGTACAGAATTTGCATGCTGAACTCTTTCCCGAGCAATTTAAAATTCACAATTTAGATGAAGTAACTGAGTTTTTTAAAGAAGTAGTAAATCATCCTAATCATCTATTTTTATTAATAAAAGATGAGGACGATTTTGTCGGGTACGCATGGATTGAAATTAAAAATTCTCAAGAAACTCCATTTAAGAAGGCTTTTCGCAGCCTTTATGTTCACCAAATAAATATAGTCGAAGGTAAACAAAACAGAGGATACGGCTCTTTTATCATTCATAAAATTGCAGGTTTCGCTCGTGAGCATCAAATGAACAGAATTGAATTGGATTACTGGACGGATAACAGAATTGCAAAGAATTTTTATGAAAAATTAGGTTTTAAAAAATTTAGAGAACATGTATTTATGGAAATGTAAACATTACAATTAAAGAGGAGATACGCGTCATGAAAAAGATTGAATTAATATCTATTATAGGATTATTCACATTGATTATGTCTAGTTGTCTAGTTATTTTAAAAACAGAACCACACATTCCCTTATTACTATGTGTAGTAAGTTTAGCTATTTTTGGAGTTGCGAAAGGGTTTAAATGGGAGCAAATTGAAAATGGTATGAAAAAAGGAATTCAAAATGGTCTTTCACCTACATTGATTTTAATGATGATCGGACTATTAATTGGTTCTTGGATGTTAAGTGGAACAGTTCCAACACTACTTTTTTACGGGATTTCAGTTCTTTCGGCAAAGTGGTTTGCAATTAGTGCAATTTTTATAACGATTATTGTAGCAAGTTTTACAGGTAGTACATTTACTACGATTGGAACTGTAGGTGTAGCATTGATGGGGATCGCACATATTATGGGTGTCTCTCCAGCAATTGCAGCAGGTGCAATTATTTGTGGCGCATGCTTTGGGGATAAAATGTCACCAATTTCAGATACTACAAATTTCGTACCAAGTATATTAGGAATAAAAGTTAATGAACATATTCGTCACATGGCATTCACAACAATTCCAGCTTTAATTGTAACGATTATATTGTTTTTAATTATTGGAATGGGGCATGGACAATCTGATATGGCACAAGTAAACGAGATGAAAAAAGCAATTGCAACAAGCTTTGAAATTAATCCATTTTTATTAGTACCTTGTATCATTGTATTTATCATGTCATTTAAAGGCTTTTCAACTTTACCAACAATGTCTGCTGGGATCATCAGTTCAATTATTTTAGCATTTATTACCCAAAAGGGAGTATCGTTAGAACAAGTATTTACGACACTTCAAAGCGGATTCCAATTAGATACAGGGAATGAAATGCTAAACTCAATCGTAAACCGCGGTGGGTTACAGTCTATGATGTGGTCTGTTTCATTAATTTTTATTGCACTTGCTTTAGGTGGTTTATTACAAGAATTAAGAGTGTTTGATACAGTGATTCAATCATTAATTAATTTAAAACGAAAAGGTAATATCGTTATTGCTAGTACTTTGTCTGCAATCGGTGTGAACCTGTTAACAGGAGAACAATATCTTTCAATTTTACTGCCAGGTCAATTATTAAAGGATGTATTTATTAAAAGGAATATTCCGCTTAAAAACTTATCAAGAGCACTTGAAGATGGCGGAACATTATTCAACCCAATTGTTCCTTGGAGTGTAAGTGGTGCATTTTTTGCTGCGACATTAGGTGTTCCAGTATTAGAATACCTACCATTTGCATTTATCCTATTTATTACACCATTATTTAGTATCATTGCAGCGATTATTGGAAAAAGTCTAGATGGTGAAATTGAAATGAAAGATTCTCAAAAAATTGCATAAACAAGTTCTTTCTACGTAAACTAGTTTTTGTACTAACTGGTTAGATGGAGGGAAAGAAATGAGTCATGCAGCAGGTGGTTCAAAGAAAAATCGTCCGAGTGATGCAAATCATGTAGATGCAAAAACGAAAGCTCATCAAAAAAGACTTTCGAAAGATCAACATGATCCAATGGATGAAAAATATCCTAGATAAATAAATACTGAGGCAAACAATTTTATGTATCAACATTTAATTGTTTGCTTTTTTTAATGAAAAAGACCTCAATTTTCGATACAATATAAAATAAAATATGAAAGATTGAGGAAACCTTCAAATGGGCTTTATTAAAATGATAACTTATTTCGTACTATTTGGAATTTTTGTCTATGTATTTTGTTTTTTATTTATCGGCATAAATAGTTACTTACAATACAAACATAAAGTACCTAAAAATGCGGATTATATAATCGTATTAGGCGCGGGATTAAAGAAAAATAAGCCAACATTAGCACTAAAGTACAGAATTGAAACCGCAGCTGAATATGCTAAAAAAAATCCGAAAACAAAAATGATCGTTTCAGGTGGACAAGGTAAAGATGAACTGATTTCTGAAGCAGAGTGCATGAAAATAGAATTAATTAAACTAGGGATTGAAGAAGATCGAATTATAAAAGAGGATTTATCAACGAATACATATGAGAACATGAAGTTTTCTAAGAATTATATTAAAGCTAATGAAAAAGGAATTATTGTAACAAATGACTATCATTTATTCAGATCAATTAAATTAGCTGAAAAACAGGGCTTACACATTGTAGGATTACCAGCAAAAACACCAACCGTAATACTACCTACTGCATATATTAGAGAATGTTTATCTATTTTAAAAGCTCTATACTATGATCATATTTAATTGATTGGCAGCTTCATATCCATTGTTGTTTTTAAGAATGCGTTAGTTGATTACAACTCCAGGATGCTCCCTTTCCGTGGGGCGGAGCTGAGCCTCCTGGGTCCACAGGATGTGGATCATGCATGCGTTACGACAGGACGTCGTGGTTTTAGCATGCCTACCGTACTTGGCCTGCGGGGTCTCGGCCTTCCAGCAACTCCAACAGGAGTCTCGCACCTTCCGTTGAAATCAACTTCTATCTTTAGAGTTTCAAATCTAAAATGCAACTATCTTTTAGAAAAGAGGCAATTCATTTAATAGATTTGATTAACTTTATTTTTTGTTTATGAAAAAATATTGAAATAATAGGATTGAATGTGTTACTGTCCGTTGCTTTTTTTCTAAATTGACATTTTATATTATATGGACAAAGCTTGTCCAAATAATATAATAGGAGAGATAGAATTGGGTACAAGAATTTTATCGACTGGAGTATTAAGAAGACATTCTGACACATCTTTTCTAACAGTTGAAGCAATGAATGCTGATCCAGATAGCTTTCGTTCAGTAACGGTTCAAATGTTCGATTGGTCTTCAGGTTCACCAGTCATTATACCAATGGTAGATCCATCAACAATCTTAATTCCACCAAGTCAATATCGTACTTTTAGATCACTTGCACTACCAGCAACTGTTTTTGCGTATGAAGTAAGAATTTTTCATCCGAAAGACAAAGACGTAGTAGTGAGTACTTTTGGATTAAGTGCTCTTGAGTTTGATCCACAAACTGGTAATAATGCAGTACAACATGATTTAGCAAGATTAAGCTTAAAATAACAGTAGCATTGCCTTCATTAAAAACACCTCTCTTTTTGGCTCTCGAATAATTCGAGGCCTTTTTTGTTTTAACCTTCAAAGACAGTTGGAGCTATATCGATGTATAAACCAGGACAAGGATAAAAGCTTGGACTATATAGCACAACTTGGGAAGGTAGAGTTCATTTTGCACCCGGGTATTCCTGGTTGGATTGACGAATAATTTAGCCCTTCAAAAAGATGCAGGGGACATTTTAAAATTTATTAGTTAAAATTAGTATATTGTTATATAATTAATTGGTATAATTTTACAATTTCTAAATTAAGGGGAACTTGAAATGAAAAAGGTATTATTTTTGGTATTAACAATTATGTTAATTACATTTAACATTCCAAATGTTAATGTTAATGCTGCTTCAAACGACGTAAAGTGGGGAAAGATAAATCTCACTAAGGAAATGATTGGGAAAGTAATAGTCAAAAAAAACACAATTGTATATAAGAAGGATTTGAAAACTAATAAATATATCAAGGGAACTTCAGTAAAAAAGGGTCAAGAGTTTGGTGTCTATAAACTTGATTATATGAACTATTACAGTATAGGAAAAGAGAAGTATCTAAAAGCAAGCGATGTGAAGTATACTGTTGCACCTAAATCATTAACAGATAAAGTACGAAAAGAACAGAATTTTTTATTTAAAGCTTTATTAAATTCTAAAACCTACGAACTCTACGCTGGAGACTATGTGATGGGCTTACAAGATGATAATACGAAGTTATATTTAGGATTTCAAACTCCAACATATGGTGATGCATTATTCTACAAAGGTACAATTACTAAAATTGAAAAAGATAAAGTAACCTTTAATTATCTTGAGTCATACACAGACATTAAGAGAACAGGTACTGCTAAGCTTTCCAAGTATGGAATTGTCCTAGAATATATTGATAATAATGGGGCTCAGATTGTAATGGTGTTAAATTCAGAGAAATAAAGAAAAAATGACCAAGTTCCAAAAAAATATTGGAACTTGGTCATTTTCTATAGTCATGATAGTAGTAGTATTCTTTTTATAGTTGTCGGAAGTTTTGATATAAAAAAGTTGTAAAAAATAAAAAACCTCTAGAATCGTTGATAAATCAACATTTCTAGAGGTTTTTGCATCACTTCCTAAGAAGCGATAATATTAACGGTTGTAGAATTCAACGATAAGAGCTTCGTTGATTTCAGCTGGTAATTCAGAACGCTCTGGTAAGCGGTTGAAAGTACCTTCTAATTTGTCAGCGTTGAAAGTGATGTACTCAGGTACAAAATTGTTAACTTCAACAGCTTCTTTAACTACAGCTAAGTTTTGTGATTTTTCACGTAAGCCGATAGTTTGGCCAACTTTCACACGGAAAGAAGGGATGTCTACACGTTTACCATCAACTAAGATGTGACCGTGGTTAACTAATTGACGAGCTGCACGACGAGTACGAGTAAGACCCATACGGTAAACTACGTTGTCTAAACGAGTTTCTAATAAGATCATGAAGTTTTCACCGTGTTTACCAGTTAATTTACCAGCGATGTCGAATGTGCGACGGAATTGACGCTCATTAACTCCGAACATGTGACGAAGTTTTTGCTTCTCTTGTAATTGTAAACCGTACTCTGATAATTTTTTACGTTGGTTAGGTCCGTGTTGACCTGGTGCGTAAGGACGTTTTTCTAATTCCTTACCTGTTCCGCTTAATGAAATGCCTAAACGGCGAGATAATTTCCAAGTAGATCCTGTATAACGAGACATAGATGTCTCCTCCTTCAAGTTTTTATTTTGGAGTAAAATAAAAACGTTCGTGTAGCCCCAGTTTGTTTATTTTGCTTTCATGTATCCTCGCCCCAGCAGCCGGAGTTACGCGATGACACCTCTGTTAAGAGGAACAAAATAAATTTCAAGCCCGTGCTTACAACGCTGCGTTATTTTACACAAAGAATATTATATCTAGATTACGTTGATTAGTCAAGAATGCTTTTATGATTTAAATAGAAATTATAATATGAAAAAAATAGAAAAATTGTATGGAAACTTTGCTTTATATGATGAAGTATTTTTGTCGGAATTATAAGAAAATGTCCAATTTTGTATAAAAATAGTTGTAGGAAAAACTAACTAATTGTTTTATAATGGGAATTGTAAAAATAGTTATTTTAGTTCATTTCTTAAATAGTAAGTAGGTGATTTTGTATGAATCTCGATGAGAAAAGTAAAATATTGTATTTGAAATCAGAATTTTTTGATTTGATGGTAAATCATGATAATTTCCAACATCATTCAAAAGTATATAAGAAATATTCTAAATTAGTTTGTGATGTTTTAGGGGCAAGTGCTGTTACATTATACGGTAAAAATGGTAATGGAGAATCGCTTGAGTCTTTAACGTATAATAGATTTTTTGAGGACGAAGAACAATATGAAGTAATCTTGAATGTATCGATTGAAAAATTTAATATTGAATTCGACAGAGAGAGCAAATACAGAATAGTACATAATTTACATCATACTTTTTTGTATTTATGGTATTACGAAGAAAGTGATATCCACATAGTAGAATTTGATTTTACAGGCGAAAAGGACAAGCTCGAGCAATATAGTGAAAGCTTTTTAATAAACATCCACAAAGAAACTTTTGAGTTACGAGATCTATTAGTTAAAGTAGCGAGAACGGTTGAACAAGGTAAACAGTATTTACAGTTATCAAAAATCACTTCGAAACTAAATTCATCATTTAATATCGAAAATGTTTTTTACGAAATTATCTCTTCATTAAAAACAGTCTACCCGAATTATGAATATCTACTTTTACTTACAAATCAAAGTGTAGAACCGTCTCATATTGAAGTAAAACAATTTTCACCAATGGATAAAGATGCAAATCCATATGCTATTCAGGCATATAGTGAAAATATTAATACATATGAAACGAATAGTGACTCTATTTATATGTATGCTCCAGTACACGGACAACAAGGTGTTTATGGAGTGCTTCAAATATGTAATAAGAATACCAATCGATTTACAGTCTCTGAACAAGAGTTTTTTACATTATTAGCTTCTAAAGCAGGAATTGCTTTAGAAAATGCAAAGCTTTATCAACAGGTTGAAGACAGTGCAAAACGAATTCAGTTTGTAAATGAAGTAGGCCAAAATTTAAATCAGAACCTTCATAGTTTAGAGCTTTTAAACTATTTAGTAAATAAGTTTCAAAATCGATTTGAATGTGAAGAGTTTGCGATTGTGATACTCCAAGAACATAATCAATTCAAAGTGTTAGATGGTAGTACAAGCTATTTTAATTCGGAATTCGCTAATTCGCTGATTGGACAAATCGTTGAGGATATAAAATTACATGATGGAACTTTATTGAAGGTAAATGCCACACAGGAAGAATGTTATGAACAATACCCTTTTAATTCGATTGTAGCTGTTAAAATCGAGACGACAGGTTTAAAAGGTGTAGCAATCATGCTTCATCGAAATCCATTTAAATTTAAATATGATGATCGTACGTTGGTCCAAAATGTTATGGAACCAACAAAATTAGCGCTTCGAAATACAATGCTACAAGAGAAATTGGAACAATTGGTTGCTACAGATCACTTAACTGATCTATTCTCTAGAGCGTATTTAGAAGAGCAAATTTGCAAGAGTATGCAGGAAGATTCTCAAGGTACATTAATATTATTGGATATTGATGATTTTAAGAAAATTAATGATACTTATGGTCATCAAATAGGCGATAATGTTTTAGTTCAAGTAGCTAATATTATTAAAGATGTAGTACGTTCTACTGATATTGCTGCAAGATGGGGTGGAGAAGAATTAGCTGCATACTTACCAAAAATCGGTATTGATACTGGGAAGAAAGTAGCTTCTAGAATTATTGAAGAAGTTGAAAAGATTTCTAGTCCGAGAGTAACGACTTCATGTGGAGTCTCTGCATGGGGAAATGGTACTTATAATACTTCATCAATCGATAAATTATTTAAGAGTGCAGACGATGCTTTATACATCGCAAAAAATACGGGTAAAAATAAAGTTACAATTGCAAATTAAAAGGAATCCAAAGATAGAACATGTCTATTTTTGGATTCCTTTTTTATTACTTAATGTTTCCTTCGATAATGTTAACAATTTCTTGTAAAAATTGTTGATCAATCTCGTCAAAACGATTAAATTCAGGGCTATCGATATCTAATACTCCAATTACTTCGCCATTATGGTAAAAAGGAATAACAATCTCTGAGTTAGATGCTGCATCACATGCGATATGTCCCGGAAAATCATGAACATTATCAATGCGTTGTACGGTTTTAGTTTGAGCTGATGTTCCACAAACTCCTTTTCCGAATGGAATGCGGACGCACGCAGGAAGACCTACAAATGGTCCTAATACTAATTCATCGCGATCTTCATCTTTTAAATAAAAACCAACCCAATTTATATCATGTAAGAATTGATTTAAAAGTGCAGCTGTATTAGCTAAATTCGCAATTAAATTAAATTCATCATGCGTTAAAGCCTTCACTTGTGATGTAAGTGTCTTATATTGTTGCTCTTTCGTACCTGAATATTCGACTTTTTGAAACATAAGTTGACCCCTTTCCCTATATCATTTGGAATATCATAGCATATTTCAATAGATTACTGGTAATTTTGTCGACTATTTCATAAAGGATTTTAGTAGGATTTCGCCAATGTTTTAAAAAAGGAAATTGTGTAGAAGTAGAGGTGACATGTATGGAGCAAGAAAAACTTGCAACTAAGAATAAAGTCATCGAGACGGCCCTTTCATTATTTAAAACTAATGGGTATCAAGGTACATCAGTGAGAGATATATCCAAAAAAGCCAATGTTAATATTGCAACAATTTCTTACTATTTTAAAGGGAAACAAGGATTATTAGAGCACATTATTGTAGATTTTTTAGAAGGATACGTAGCGATTTTAAATAAATATAGTCTAGTTTTTGAATCTAAAAAAGCAGACTCTGTATTAATTGAACTAGTAGAAGAAGTTTTGAATTATAATTTTCATAAAAAAGAATATGCATCTATTTTTTATAGGGAATTAACACTGGATTCCGTATTTATTAGAGAAATTATGATGACATATTTGGCAAGAGAGCGTTATACATTTATTCAGATCTATGATGCACTAAGATTAAATAATACAAATATCACTGTGCCTTTTTCAGTGTTCTTTGTTCAATTAAAATCTTTTCTATCCACACCATACTTATTTCCTAGTTATATGAATGAAGTACTATATATTCAACAAAATGATACTTATTTTTTTGACAGATATAAGGAATATGTGGAAAAGTGGATTTCCTCCCTTTTGGGATTAAATACACTCGATTTGACTGATTTAAAAATGTACTCTTAAATGGTTCGCCTTTTAATGTGAGTAATCACAAGGAAAGGCGATTTTCATTGTTTAAAAATCATGTTTTTTGACAAGTTATTACAATATTTATTATAGTTTGATAAATATTTAAAAAAATTGAAAAAATAAGGTCAAAAATCAACTGTATCATGTTATGATAAACTATAAAGTCTAAGATGAAACGACTTAAAACATCAAAAAATGTCACAGAACGATAAATAGATTAGAAGGCAAGCAGAGGAGGTACACCTAGGAAATGACAATCCCAGTAATTTTAATTGTAATTTCTATTGTTATTGCTTTAATGATTATAGCCCTAACAATGCGCAACCGTTTATACAAAAGACTTGATGAGCTTGAGGCTTGGAGAATGCAACTGATGAGTAAGCCAGTTACTGACGAGTTGTCAAAGCTTAAGGGCTTAAATATGACCGGTCAAACAGAGGAGCTCTTTGAAAAGTGGAGAACTGATTGGGATGAATTAGTCACAACTGTGTTACCAAAAGTAACAGATTCGGTTTATGATATTGACGAAGCAATCAATAAGTACCATTTCATGAATGCAAAAAATACAATTGCAGAATTGGAAAATGTACTAAAAGAAGCAGAAGCAAATATTGATACGATTTTAAGTGAAGTAAGTGAGTTAATAGGTAGCGAAGAACAGAATAATTCGGATATTGAACATTTAAATCAAGAATATCTTGAACAAAGAAAACTATTACTTACTCATCGTCACTTATATTCAATTTCAGAAACTCAGTTAGAGAAAAAGCTTGATGAAATTAAAAAAGAAATTCAATTGTTTAATGAAACTACTGAACAAGGGAATTATTTAGAAGCTAGAGAGTTAGTAAAAACGATTGTTGACAAAGTAAATACAATCAAAGCTCATATGCAAATTATACCTGATTTGTATATTGAATCTTCGACGACAATCCCATCACAAATACATAATTTACTTGAAGGCTTAAAACAAATGAAAACTGATGGTTATTCACTTGAATATGAAGCAATTGAAAGTGAAGCAGCTGACTGCTCGAAAATATGTAATGATTGTATTGAATTAATTAAGAATTTAAATATCACTGAAGCAAATGAAAAACTTGAATCTGTTAAAGATAAAATTGATTCAATCTATGATTTGTTAGAGCAAGAAGTGGAAAGTAAATATATTGTTGAGAAAGAAATTTGGTCAGCACAAGAAGAAATCCACCGAATTCGTGAAGCAAATTTAAATACAAAAGAAGAGACTCAATTAGTTCAACAAATTTATGAGTTAAACGAAGAGGATACGCAAGCTCAAAAGCTTGTAGAAAAACAAGTAAGCATCATAACAAAGCGTTTTGAATTATTACAAATTCGAGTGGCAGAACAAGATCTTGCATTTTCAGTCATTCGTGGGGAACTAGATTTATTGAAACAGCAAATGTTGGATGTGAAAGAATCTCATGCAATGTATGTTGAAATGTTAAAGGCCCTTCGTAAAGATGAACTTCAAGCAAGAGATCAATTAATTGATATGAAGCGACTAATGTTAGAGGTCAAACGTCTTGTTCAAATTTCTAACTTACCAGGAATGCCTGTCTCATCATTAGAACAAATTCAAAAGGCTCAAGAAAGTATGCAAATTGTCTACTTAGAATTAGAGAAAAAGCCATTAAAAATGGGCAAGGTTTCTATTTTATTAGAAAAAGCATCTACTGCTGTTAATGAATGTTATAATGATACAAAGTTTATGATCGAACAAGGATATTTTGTAGAAAAAGTGATACAATATGGTAATCGCTATAGAAGTAAAAATGTACAAATTGCATCTGCAATGAACAAATCTGAACAACTTTTCAGGGAATTCCAATACAACGAAGCTCTTGAAGAAGCAGCGGCTTCTATTGAAAGTGTTGAACCAGGTGCAATTAATAAATTACAAGAAATACTAAATGAACAAAAGTACACACTACCCCTATAGATTAAATCTTAGGGGTTTCAGTCTGTTTTCGGCTATAATAAGGACTTAAGTGAGCAGCATGGAGGAACTGTGATGATTTATTTTGATAATAGTGCGACTACAAAGCCATATAAAGAGGTATTAGAAACATACATGACTGTCTCAGAACAGTTTTTTGGAAATCCATCCTCTATTCATAAATTAGGTGGTAAGTCAGAACAATTACTATCTAAGGCAAGATTACAAGTTGCTGATCTTCTTTCGGTTCAACCGACTGAAATTATTTTTACATCGGGTGGAACAGAAGGAAATAATTTAGCTATAAAAGGAACTGCGATGATGCATCGTTCAAGAGGGAAACATTTAATTACAACAGAAATGGAGCACCCTTCGATTTATGAAGCGTATAAGCAACTTGAAGGAATCGGTTTTGAAGTAACGTATTTGTCTCCAGATGAAGATGGATTTATTTCAGTTGAAAAAGTAGCAGATGCTTTGAGAGAAGATACTATTTTAGTTTCAATTATTCATGTAAATAATGAAACTGGAGCTATTCAACCGATTTATGAAATTGGACAATTCTTAAAGAAGTACCCCAAAATTTTCTTTCATGTAGACGCAGTGCAAGGAATTGGAAAGGTACCATTACATATAAAGCAATCTGCAATTGACTTACTTTCTGTTTCAGGTCATAAATTTCATAGTGTAAAAGGAACAGGACTTTTATATGTTCGTGAAGGTGTCACATTATCTTCTATGATGACTGGTGGTTCTCAAGAAAGAGAAATTCGTTCTGGTACTGAGAATCTAGCAGGAATCGTTGCAATGGCAAGAGCTTTAAGAATTACCCTTGAGAAGCAAAAATCGAAAAGTGATGATTTATTAAAATTAAGAAATGAATTATTACATCATTTGGAGAAAATTGATGGTGCTGTCATTAACTCTCCATCTTCAAATTTTGCACCTCATATATTAAATATTTCTTTTGTAGGGTTAAAGCCTGAAGTAATTGTACATGCTCTATCTGAAGAAAATATTTATATTTCGACTAAATCTGCCTGCTCTTCTAAGAATTATGAAATTAGTCGTGTGCTACAAAGCATGGGGAAAAGCGAACAAGTTGCTGGAAGTGCAATTAGAATCAGTCTTTCCTATGAGAACACAATCGAAGAAGTAAAGATGTTTAATGAAGTTATGAGTGAAGTAATTAAAAATTTATATAAAGTAACGAGGTAACAAAATGAATGTAGAATATATATTAATCCGCTATGGTGAAATGACAACAAAAGGAAAAAATAGAGGTCGTTTTACTAGTATCTTAAGAGAAAATGTTAGAAATCGATTAAAAAGTTTTGAAAACATTAAAATTACGGCTACTCGAGATCGTATGTATATTAAATTAAATGGTGAAGACCATGAAAAAGTTGCTGCAAACTTGAAACAAGTTTTTGGTATTCACACGTTTAGTTATGCTCGAAAAGTTGATACTGAATTGGAAGCAATTAAAAAAGGTGCATTACAAGCAATTGAGGAATTAGGCGATACTGTAAAAACTTTTAAAATAAATGCTCAACGAAGCTATAAACAATTTCCATTAAACACACCACAATTAAATCGTGAACTAGGTGGCTATATTTTGCAAAATACAGAGCACCTTACTGTAGATGTTCATAATCCAGATGTTGCCGTAAGAGTGGAAGTGCGTGATGATGCAACTTATATTACATGTGGTGAGGAATATGGTGCAGGTGGCTATCCGGTTGGTGTAGGCGGAAAGGTAATGCTTCTTTTATCTGGTGGAATTGATAGTCCAGTTGCAGCTTATATGCTTTTAAAGAGAGGCGTTTCAATTGAGGCAATTCATTTTGAGAGTCCTCCATTTACAAGTGACCGTGCTAAACAAAAAGTTACAGATTTAGCTAGTACGTTAACAAGATATTGTAGGAGAGTAACGCTTCATGTCATTCCTTTTACAGAAGTTCAAAAAGCAATTCACAAAGAAATGCCTGCTAGCTATACAATGACAATTATGAGACGTATCATGTTACAAATTGCAGAAAAAGTTTCAGTGGAACGAAAAGCACTAGCTTTAGCGACTGGTGAAAGCTTAGGACAAGTTGCGAGCCAAACGCTAGATAGTATGCATACAATTAATGAGGTAACAAACTATCCAGTTTTACGCCCATTACTTGCAATGGATAAATTAGAAATCATGGATATTGCTAAAAAAATTGATACGTATGATATTAGTATTAGACCGTATGAGGATTGCTGTACGATCTTTACACCTGCGAATCCAACTACAAAACCTAAGCGTGATAAAGTAGCGCGCTTTGAAAGTCGCTTTGACTTTACCGATTTAATAAACGTGGCAGTAGCTTCGAAAGAAACGCTCATTTTCGAAAATGAAATGATGACAAAACAGTTTAATTCCGTAGAAGAACATGTTGATATAGACGCTTTATTATAAATTACTAAAAATTTCCAGAAAAATTATGTATGAAGACATGTGTTTTATCACACTCTATACTCACAAGGAGGTGACAACACATGTCAAATAGAAATAATTCAGGTAGTAATCAATTAGTTGTAGAAGGTGCACAAGCTGCTTTAGATCAAATGAAGTATGAAATTGCTTCTGAGTTTGGCGTACAACTTGGCCCAGATGCAACTTCTCGTGCGAATGGTTCTGTTGGTGGTGAAATCACAAAGCGTTTAGTACAAATGGCTGAACAAAGCCTTGGTGGATTTTCTCGATAATACTTTTTAAATATCTATGGATTAAGGGGTAGGATTAAACCTACCTCTTTTCTATTTGTTTAAGTATCTGAAAAGATTGTGACCTTTAAGGTGGGAAAGGAATTAAGTTGAAAAAGAACGTCTCTATTGGAAATGCAGACAAATGAAATCTAACAAGGTAAAGTAGGCTTGCTAATATCACAACGTCATCTCTAACACTTGAATGCCCCACTTTATGAAAGGCCAGAAGTCCAGCGTTTACATTACAAGTAGCCTAGCAGTAAAAGTGGATTGTATTTAAAAAAAGATTTTTCTTTAATTTAATGCTCAGTCTGCCCCCTGGAAAGCGAGCAAAAGCAATCATCTTTAATAGAGACTTTCGAAAACAAATGGGGTATAAGGATGAAACAGGTTTTTGATTGTGAAGTTTGCTATAATAATGGTTAATGAAAATAAAGGAGCAAATTGATCATGTCTATATTACAAAATGAATACATTAAAGTTACCTCTAAACCTGAAGGTGCAGAATTGACGAGTATCGAATCGAAAAAAGACGGAATTCAATTTCTGTGGAATGCGAATCCTTCATTCTGGGGGAGACATGCTCCAGTCCTATTTCCAATTGTGGGTAAATTGATTAACAACCAATATAAGATTAATGATAAAACATACGAAGTAACTCAACATGGATTTGCCCGTGATATGGTTTTTAACGTGATAAAAGAAGAGCAAGATGAGATTACTTATGAGTTAATTAGTAATAGTGAGAGCTTATTAAAATATCCTTTTAAATTTTCTTTAAAAATAAAATATCGAATTGAAGGTTCATCGATATATGTTACATATGAAGTGACGAATAACGATGTTGTTTCAATGCCATTTTCAATCGGTGCCCATCCAGCATTTAATGTACCTTTATTGGAGAATGAATCTTTTGAAGACTATTACATACAATTTGAAGAAAATGAAACGATTGAAACAATCAAATTAGAAGGGGCTTATCGTAATGGAAAGAGGGAATTGATCGCAGACAAGACGAATGTTCTTCCATTAACTCGTGAGCTTTTTAAAGATGATGCATTAATTCTTGAAAAATTAAACAAGAATACAATTTCAATTCATTCAAAAAATCATTCAAGCTATGTTAAGGTAGATTTTGAGGGCTTTCCGTACGTAGGAATATGGACAACGAAAACTGCACCATTTGTTTGTATTGAACCTTGGTATGGTATTGCAGACGAGGCAGGCCCGGTGAAAGAAATGAAAAATCGTTTAGGTGTAAATAGTATTGAGCCAAATGAAAGCTTCACATGTACATATAGCGTTACGATTGGTATGAAGTGAATGAAGTAAAATTAAAAACCATCTTTTTAGGTGGTTTTTTTATTTGTTTAAATTTTCTGAATAAAAAAAGGTTTTATGCATATTATTAACGAAATGTTTAATTATTCTAATTTGGACAGCTACTAAATATAAATTAGTAATCGTGTAAAAGGGGGAGTTTCCATATGAATGGAATCAATTTAGTTGCTCCGAAGGTATATAATCTTGTTTGGGAAATTGAAAAATTTGCGACAACAAGTAAGGTAGCTTTAAAATGGGTAAATGCGAATGGTGAGACTCATTCGATTACTTATAAAGATTTATATAATAAGGTTCATCAATATGCATTTTCATTTAAGAACAATGGGATTGAGAAAGGGGACAAACTCTTTGTCATGATGCCTAGATGCGTAGAGACATACGCTGTTTATTTAGCAATTTTAAAAATCGGTTGTGTAATCGTTCCAGGATCAGAAATGCTAACATTTAAAGATATTCAATATCGAATTGACCATAGTGATGTAAAAGGGATTGTAGCACATAATCAGTATATAGATACTTTTAGTAGATTTGCTAAGAGTGGGAATTATAAATTATTTACGATTAACGAACAAGCTGGTGTTTGGAACTCCTTAAACGATCAAGCAATTATTGGGGCACATGTTTTAACAGTAGAAACAAAAAGTGATGACTTAGCATTTATATCCTATACGTCAGGAACAACTGGAAATCCAAAAGGTGTAGTACATACTCATAGTTGGGGATATGCACATATTCGTACAATCGCTTCAAGTTGGTTAGATGTAACAGAAGATGATGTTGTGTGGGCAACAGCGGGTCCAGGGTGGCAAAAGTGGATATGGAGTCCGTTTCTCGCTACGTTAGGAAGCGGGGCGACTGGTTTCTTTTACGAGGGTAAATTTGATCCTGAAACATTCTTAACTTTATTAAATGAACATAACATTACTGTATTTTGTAGTACACCGACGGAGTATCGTTTCATGGCAAAAGCTGAGAATTTAGACCAATTCAAATTACCTGCTTTACGAAGTGCTGTTTCTGCAGGTGAGCCTTTAAACCAAGAAGTTATTCATACGTTTAAAAAATACTTTCAGGTTGATGTAAGAGATGGTTATGGCCAAACAGAAAATACATTATTAATTGGAACATTAAAAGACTTAAAAGCCAAAGTGGGTTCAATGGGGGTTCCAACTCCAGGCAATTTAGTTGAAATTGTTGATGAAGATGGAAAACCGGTTGGGACGAATACAGTTGGTAATATTGCGGTTCATATCAATTCTCCTGCATTATTTAAACATTATTATAATGATGCGAGTAGAACAAAAGCTCAAATAAGAGGAGACTATTATATTACAGGTGATCGGGCTAAAAAGGATGAAGACGGATACTATTGGTTTGATGGTCGCAGCGACGATATTATTATCAGTGCAGGCTATACAATTGGACCATTTGAAATAGAAGATGCACTCGTTCAGCATAAACTGGTTAAGGAATGCGCTGTTGTAGCAAGTCCTGATCCACTGCGAGGTAATGTTGTAAAAGCGTTTGTTGTATTAACTGAGCACTCTTCTAACAGTGATGAGCTAGTTGTCGAATTACAAGAACATGTAAAAAAAGTAACTGCACCATATAAGTATCCCAGAAAAATTGAATTTGTTCATGAATTACCAAAAACTATTTCTGGGAAAATTAGAAGAGTTGAGTTGCGTGCTAGGGAACAAATGCCAGAATCGAAATAAACGAATACTTATGTTAAAATGAGGGAATATTCCCTCTTTTTTTATGTTTGCTCTTAAAAAAGAATCTAAAATAGCATATTGTTTAGAATGGACGGTGTTCTAATTGAAAAAGCTTTGGTTTAATGGACTATTTTATACGATGGCAAGTGAAGGAGAGACGCTTGAAGCGATTTGTACCGAGGACGGGAAAATAGTGAAAACAGGTTCATACGATGATTTGTTAACTTGGTTAGCTGATGAAGCTGCAGAGATGATTGATTGCAAGGGGAAAATAGGACTGCCAGGTTTTATCGATAGTCACCTACATTTAATAGGCCATGGTGAAGCGATGAATCGTGTTGACCTATCAAACTGTTCATCATATCATGAGATGCTTCAAAAAATGAATTCCGCAGTAAAAGATGCCAAGCCTAATGAATGGATCATTGGGGAAGGATGGAATGAAAATGAATGGGCAAATCAAGTAGATTTTTCGATTGTTGATTTAGATGAGCTATCAAGAGAAAATCCAATTGTTTTAAAAAGAACTTGTAGACATGTTTATTTCGTTAACTCAATTGCACTTATTGAAGCTGGAATCAATCAGCAGACAGAGATTGAAGGCGGACAGGTTGGTGCTTTTGTAGATGGTAGATTAAATGGGCTACTATATGATGAAGCAGTTAATTTAATTATAAAAGCAATGCCAGCACCGGATGATCTTTATTTATCAAAAGCAATTACGACAGCTGTAAAGGATTGCCATCGCCATGGTATCGTCGCTTGTGTGACAGAGGATCTATCATATTATGGCAATGCGAACCTAGTTGTTGATTTATATGAACAATTATTAAAAGAGCTTTCTTTTCATACGCATGTCTTAATACATCATACAACTCTGGATGATGTAAAAGGGCGTTTACATAGTGGCAATGAAAATGTTTCCTTTGGTGGAGTAAAAGCTTTTATAGATGGCTCTTTCGGTGGGAGAACAGCTCTTTTAGAAAAGCCATATGATGATGATCACAATACAAATGGGTTACAAGTCACTGCACCAATTAAATTGGAATCAATTACGAAAAAAGCTAGAGAAGCAGGTCTACCAGTAGCTTTTCATATGATCGGTGATTTAGCAGTAAAACAAGCAATTGATGTTGTTACAAAATATCCGAATCATTTAGAACTTCCAGATCGATTTATCCATTGTGAATTATTGTCAAAGCAATTGATTGAAGAAATGAAGAAACTACATATTGTGATTGATGTTCAAACATCATTTTTATATGGCGACTATCCATGGCTAATCGAGAGAATAGGAGAAGAACGTAATAAAAATGCTTTCCTTATTAAAACTCTTTTAGATGAAAAGATACCAATAGCAAATGGGTCAGATACGCCAATTGATACAATTAATCCATGGCAAGGTGTATATTCGGCAGTAACTCGAAAAGCAAAAGACGGTTTAACATATAATGAGTCAGAAGCAATTAGTCTATTTGAGGCTATAAAATTATATACAGTTAGTAGTGCAAAATCATTTGGACAAGACCATTACAGAGGATTAATAAAAGAAGGATATAACGCTGATTTTATATTATTTGATGAAGATCCATTTCAAGTGAATCCAGATGATTTACTAACATTAGCATGTAGTGAAACAATCAGTCGTGGAAATGTAGTATTTTCTAGAAACTAGTGTTTTATATTTTTATGAAAGAATGGTGAGTTTTTTACCATTCTTTTTTGTTTGTAGCCGAAGAATAATAACAAAGAGATTCTGAAAATGTATGTATTTCGAGGCGAAAAAGCCGTATGAGGAGCGGATTTACCTTTGACGGTAATGAGCATCATAAGCAGGCATGGCAACGAAGAAAGCGGGCGTTTGGCAAGCAGTGAGAAAGATTGGTTAGTTTTTTGCCAATCATTTTGTTTATGGAAAAGTTTGATTGCCCATACTGATACAAAAAAGGGTGGTTTCTTGCTTTACTTTTATTCCTTCTTAATTTTGATTGCAATCGTAATTGTAGTGTTTATTCTATTGATTCTTTTCATTGATCTTAGAGTAATGAGTCATACCATTTATACGAATCAAGAACGAATTATGATTGTAAAAATCTCTATGTTAAAAAATTTATTGAGATATAAATTTATCGTTCCATTAAGGCCAAATGAAGTCAAAGAAGAGTTAGAGCATTTGGAGAAAAAAAGAGATATTTCTATCCTGCAACAAATTGATTTTTTCATAAATTTATATTCAAATGCGCATACTATCATTATTCGTTTTTTACAATCAGTGCAAATATATAATGTTAATTACCATGTCCACTTTGGTGTTGGAAATTCGGCTTTAACAGGGATATCTATTGGTACAGCTTACAGTATGATCGGAATTGTAGAAAATATTTTAGAACGATTTACGATTTTACATAAACCACCAAATATAGATATTACACCTAATTATTATGCAACAATCATTGAGGCGAATGGGAAAATTCGTTTTTCATTTTCAATTAGAAAAGCAGTTTATACAGGCTTTTTAGTATTTTTGGCTTATAGGAAGACAAGAAAAGAATTTCAAGTTACACATCCATTTGAATCTATTTCGAGGTGATTAATAATGAGTCAACATCCAATCGGTGATTTAATGCATGCAGCGATGGAAAATTTATCTGCAATGATCAACGTGAATACAATAATCGGTGATCCAATTTCCACACCTGATGGAAGCATCATTTTAACAGTTTCAAAAGTAGGTGTAGGTTTTGCTGCTGGAGGAAGTGAGTTTAGAAACTATCATCTTGTTGATGGGGTTAAACAAACAGAAACTAGAAGTCCGCATCCATTTGGAGGAGGGACTGGTGGTGGAGCTTCAATCACACCAATTGCTTTCTTAATTGTAAACAAGCATGGAGTAAAACTTTTACACTTAGATCAGAACACACATTTAATTGAAAAATTAATGGATTTAACACCGCAAGCTTTGGAAAAAGTGAAGAGTTATATGAAGAAAAAAGAAGATCCAGTTGATGAAGAAGATGGCTACGATTCAGAATTAGATTAAATATAAATTTTGAGTAAAGTTAATTGCATTCATGCATTCCTTCCAGTAAGATAAATGTTGTGAACATTTTGTAATTTTTGGGAGGAATTATCATGGCATCTGTAACATTCAAAAACAATCCAGTAACATTAATTGGTTCTGAAGTAAAAGTAGGAGAAAAAGCTCCAAACTATACTGTATTAGCTAATGACCTAAGCCCAGTAACTTTAGAGACTTCTGCTGGAAAAGTTCGTTTAATTAGTGTAGTACCTTCAGTAGACACTGGTGTATGTGATGCACAAACTCGTCGTTTTAACGAAGAAGCATCTAATATTGGAAACGTTGAAGTATTAACTATTTCTATGGACTTACCATTCGCACAAAAAAGATGGTGTGCAGCTAGCGGATTAGAAAATGTACATACTTTCTCAGATCACCGTGACGCTTCTTTTGGTGAAGCTTATGGTGTATTAATGCAAGAATTACGTTTACTTGCTCGTGCAGTATTCGTAGTAGATTCAAATGACGTAGTAACTTATGTAGAATACGTAAGTGAAGGTACAAGCCATCCAAACTACGAAGCAGCAATCGAAGCTGTAAAAGCAGCAAAATAATTAATACTCTTATTGAGTAATCAAAACTGCCGAGTCATACTCGGCAGTTTTTTTGTTATGTTGAAGAGTTGATAGTATTTGGTTGGACATACTTAAAATTAAAAGAAAAAACGCCTACTAGTTAAAATAGTAGGCATTTTTATGGTTTTCTCTTTTAGCGAAAAAAAGTAATTCTATTCTATTTACACGAATTTATTTACCAAGAGCGCTAGATTTTGCTGTGCATCTTTCCATAGCGGCGATAATTGATGAGCGGAATCCTTGCTTTTCTAACTCAGCAATTGCTTCAATTGTTGCTCCTCCTGGTGTGCATACTTGGTCTTTTAATTCACCTGGATGTAATTCAGTTTCAAGTACCATCTTAGCAGCTCCCAGTACGGCTTGGGCAGCTAGATTATAAGCTTGTTTACGTGGGATTCCTTGTAAAACAGCGCCATCAGCTAGTGCTTCAATCATTAAATACACATAAGCAGGTGAGGATCCACTAACTGCCGGGATTGCATCCATTAAATTTTCATTTACAATTTCACATTTCCCGAAGCTATTAAAAATAGCCATAACTTCCTCAAGTTCAGAATCTGTAACGATTTGATTATGACAAAGTGCACTCATGCCTTCTCTTACTAATGATGGGGTATTTGGCATCGTACGAATAATTTTTACTTCCTTACCAAAAGATTTTTCTACCCCTTCTAAAGTAATACCTGCTGCAATTGTGATAATAACCGTGTGATTTGAAATGCTATCCTTAATTTCATCAATGATTGTTGGATACAAATTTGGTTTGACAGCTAAGAATAAATAATCAACTTTTGTAGCTAATTCCACGTTGTTTTGCATTGTTTGAATATCATATAACGCTTTTACTTTTACGAGTGTTTCATTTGATTTAGCACTTACAATAATGTTAGTTCTTTCAATTAGATTGGAGTCAATTAACCCGCCGATCATCGCTTGGGCCATCTTCCCGCATCCTATAAAACCTATTTTCTTATCCATTTCATCACATCCATTAATAAGTAATAAATTGAATTATACAGTAGGGCCTAATTTTTACCAAATAATAGTTTATTAAAAAAATTTAATATTATCTTCCCGTTCACATCATTTTTTTTGTAAAATAGAATTTGCAGGTGATATTGAAGCTTCATAAGGGGGAATTATGAAACAAACATGTATTCAGCATAAAGACAGAAATACAATCCAATACATTCAAGAATTTATACAAACTTATGGTGGTTCATCGCAAACACATTTAGGATTTCTTGGGGATAAGGATATTTTTGTTACAAAAAATAAAAAGGCTGCATTTCTCTATCGAAAAAATAAAGACAAATTTGTTGTTTTAGGAGACGCACTTGGCGAAAATTCTATAGAAGCATTACTAGAATTTGAACAATATGCCAGGAGCATGAAATGTGTGCCGTGTTTCTATCAAATAAATGAAAATATGAAAGATGTATATATAAAAGCAGGATATAGCTTATTTAAATTAGGTGAAGAAGCAGTTGTTGAGCTAGAACAATATGAAATTACAGGTAAAAAAGGCGCGAAGCTTCGTACGAAAAGGAATAGATTAATACGTCAAGGCTTTGAATTTGAAGTTACAATGCCAGAACATGATTTGTATTTCCTAGAGAATTTAAAAAAAGTATCTGATGAATGGTTAAATGGAAGAGAAGAACTATCGTTTTCTGTCAGTTCTTTTCATTATGATTATGTTTCAAAATTTCCCGTTGCAAGTTTAAAAAATAGTGATGGAGAAATCATTGCATTTGCAACCTTAGCAATTGAAGGTGAAATCATTTCCATTGATTTGATGAGACATAAAAGAGATATGCCATATGGGGCAATGGATATGCTATTTATTTCAATCCTATTTTGGGCTAAAGAAAAAGGATTTGTTAAGTGTAGTTTAGGTATGGCACCTTTAGCAAATGTAGGAATTGATTCCAATGCTACTTTATATGAAAAATCGGCTAAATTAATATTTAAATACGGTAATTCGATTTATAATTTCAAAGGCTTACTAACATATAAAAGTAAGTTTGCAAATTGTTGGGAACCAAAGTATTTAGCATATAAACCTTACACATTTATAATGGTAGTAAATACTTTATACAAAATTGTGCATGGAAAAAAATCATTCGATTCAATCATTAAATTTAAAAAGCCTGTCTTAAAAAAAGCAAAAATCAGTTAATTGATTAAAGACCTTGAATACTTCGAGGTCTTCTTTATTTTAGGTTCTATTCTAAATGATTGTTATTTTTTGGTTTTGAATTGTAATCAACGAACGCATTCTTAAAATCAAGTTCATATCAATTTTGTCCAAATATAGAAATAAATACATACAAGCTAAAAGAAATAACTTTTACACAATTAATAAAGTGGACACGCTTAAAAGGCATACGTATAATGAGAAACAATGATTAAACAATTTAGAAAGTGAGGAATACATATATGAGTAAAGAAAATACGGTTGAACTTTTATTTAATAACATAGATGAATCTACAGAATTGTTAAAAGATAATTTAGAGCTCTCTTATTTAGAAGCATTAATTGAAACAGGTGAGAATTTCTTCGAGGGGGAAATATTACAAGATGAAATAAATGACTTACAGCAAGAGAAATTAATGTTAATAATCCAACAGTACAATGAAACAACAAAAGATAATGAAAGCATTAGACGCGCGTTCCAATTAGCAATCTTAAAAGGAATGAAACAAGGTGTTCAAACAAATCATGAGATGACACCTGATGGAATTGCTTTTATTGTTTCCTATTTAGTTGGAAAATTTACAGATGGAAAAAAAGATTTGAAAATTTTAGACCCAGCTATTGGTACAGGTAATCTTTTATTAACGATTCTAAATGCGTCTAAAGATAAATTTACTGAATCAGTTGGAATAGACGTAGATGATGTTTTAGTAAGAATCGCGTTTGTTGTCGGAAATTTATTAGGTCACGAAATAGAATTATTTAATCAAGATAGCTTGGCACCTCTTTTTGTTGATCCCGTTGACTTAGTTGTATGCGATCTTCCAATCGGTTTTTATCCGAATGATGAACGTGCAAAAGCTTATACGCTAAAAGCAAAGGAAGGAATGTCTTTTGCTCATCATTTATTCATTGAACAAAGTATGAACTATTTAAAATCTGGTGGATTTTTCATCGGATTAGTACCAAATCATCTTTTTACTTCAGAACAATCTCAAGCATTACAGAACTATATTAATGAAACAGGTGTGATTCAAGGATTAATACAGTTGCCAGTATCTGCCTTTAAGGATGAAAGACATCAAAAAAGCATATTAATTATCCGAAAAAATGCAGAAAATATGAAGAAGCCGAAACATGCTTTATTAGTTGATTTCCCTAAGTTAACTAATATGAAGGCTGTTGAAGACATCATGCTTCAAATGAATTCATGGTTTAAAGAAAATTTATAATAATTGAACTTTTAAACACGTAAACTTATTTGTGTTATAATAATTTCAATAAAAAAAATATAACAGTTTCATGTTTAAAGGAGATGTTGAAACATGGCAAATATTCTTGCAATTAACGCTGGTTCTTCTTCGTTAAAGTTCCAATTAATCGAGATGCCTAGTGAAAAAGTACTTACAATAGGGTTAGTAGAACGTATTGGCCTAAAAGATAGTGTTTTTATTATCACAGTAAATGGTGAAAAAATGAAAGAAGTAACAGACATTGTTGATCATGCTGTAGCAGTAAAAATGCTATTAGATAAGCTAACAGGTTTAGGTGTTATTTCTTCGTTCGATGAGATTCACGGTGTAGGACATCGTGTAGTTCACGGTGGAGAGTTATTTACTGACTCAGCTTTAATTACTGAAGAAGTAGAGAAGCAAATTGAACTACTTTCAGATTTAGCGCCACTTCATAATCCAGCTAACTTAGTTGGTATTCGTGCGTTTAAACAAATTTTACCAAGTATTCCTGCAGTAGCAGTATTTGATACGGCATTCCACCAAACAATGCCTGAAGAGTCATTCTTATACAGCTTACCTTATGAATACTATAAACAATTTGGTATTCGAAAATATGGATTCCATGGTACATCTCATAAGTTCGTAACTGCTAGAGCGGCAGAATTAATCGGTAAACCAATCGAAGAATTACGACTTATTTCATGTCACTTAGGAAATGGTGCAAGTATTGCAGCTGTTAAAGGTGGAAAGTCTATTGATACTTCAATGGGATTCACACCACTTGCAGGTGTAACGATGGGTACTCGTTCAGGTAACTTAGACCCTGCTCTTATTCCATATATCATGGAAAAAACAGGGATGGAAAAAGGAGGAATATATAATCACTTTAAAAGTAAAGCAGAACTTTCATTGGATGCATTTTCTTACGCAATTAATACAATGTCCATGACTTTTCAAAAAGCAATTGAAAACCAAAATACTACTATTGAAAAGCTGAATGCTATACTTGATGTTTTTTTGTTTTTAGTAGAAGGAAAGCCTATTCCTGGAGGATGTCCGATCTTAAATGCAGCAATAGAGTCAGATGATGCACATCCCGATTTACGGGAGGCGACAGTAATGGCCATGAATGATTTATACTCTATGATCATTCAAATCGTTCGAACTGGTATAAAAACTGGAGAAATCATACCTACTACCGATTCTGAAACTTTAACTACAATATTTATATCTACGATTGAAGGTTCACTTATGATGACAAAGCTATATAATGACACGATTTATTTAAACCGCTCGATTGGCTTCTTAAAAGATTACCTAACTAAACTTGAAGTGATGAATTATGAAGTTTGAGAAAAAATTTCAACATTCATTTTAGAAACAAAAATAGAAAAGTGGGGAGACATTCGGAAGTTTTACCGCCCATATAACAAGCTATATGAAACAATATGTCTATTGATAAGGAATTTATAAAATGCTACAAAATGGTACTTAATCTCTCACGAAGCAGGGTGAATAAGAAATTGTATTTTAATGAGATAAATTTTTTAATAAAAACATATGTTTTTA
>NZ_JBALMS010000031.1:0-2728 GCF_036962205.1 Bacillus sp. JJ664
TCCAACTAAATTAAAACCTTGGTATATTACTACATACAGAAAACCCCTAATGCAATTTGCATTAGAGGTTAACAAAAGAACATTTTATTTATAAGAAATTACAATGAAAAACCAATACATTACAAATTGTCAGCAGTTAAACTTTTAAGAAAGTCTCTATTGTTCAAAATGGTACTTTCTAAGTTTTGGCGTATTCGTTTTAATGTTTGATATGCACCTTTAATATTTTCATATTCCATCTGTTTCTTATAATTTTCCCATAACTTTTTCCGTTCGCTTTTCAGCTGTTTATTGTTAGAAATTGCTTCTTTATAATGATCAATTTTAGTTTGGATTTTGTTTAATTTTTCTTGGTTACTTTTTGAGTAATTGCTCTTCTCTAATTCTTTTAATTGCTTCACTAATAGCTGTTTTTTCTTTGGATATAACTCTTTAATTTGTTGATTTAATATCTCTTTTTCTTCATTTAGCCTTTTTACTTCTTGTTGTAAACTTTTAAGTTTGTTAGAGATGTTTCTACTAATCTCTTTACCATCGTTTAATTCCTTATTACCTGTAGCTGCTTCACTTGGAGTAGAAAAAAACATTATACTCCCAATTGAGATCATAACAAGTAAAAAATACTGCAATTTCCGCATAATTCACCTCAAGTATTATTTTAAATCGTTTGGAAATCCATCATCTTCTTGTTCAAATTCTAAATTATCAATTTCCTCAAGCATCTCACCCAGTTGTTCTTCAAAGGTCGTCTCTTCTGAAGCTTTTTCTTCGGTAGTATTTTTTTCTTCAGTGATTGTTCGTTTTGAAGGTTTAGAATTATTTTTCTCATTATAATTGTTATCAATAAATGAACAACCAATTAATATAAAGAGCAATATCAACGGAATAATATACTTTTTCATTTTATCCTCCGTAATTCCTTACCCAAATTTTTACGGCCTATTTCTTGAAATCTTTAGTTGATGTTCGTCACTTTAGGTAATTCAATCCAAAATGACACACCATCCCTCTTATTTTCAACGCCAACATTTGCTTGGATCATGATTGCTAGCTCTTTTACAATACTTAGACCTAAGCCAACATTTCCATTTGTTCGGTTTCTTGCTAAATCCGCTCGATAAAAACTTTCCCAAATGCTTTCTATTTCACTTTCAGGTATCATTTCGCCACTATTAAAAACCGATATTTGATATGTATTCTCTCTTTCCTTGACTGAAATTGTAATCTGCTTCTTTTCATTCACATGAGTTAAGGCATTATTTATGTAATTACTCATGATTTGTACTAATTTTATACGATCTGTCATAACTGGTTTTATATCGATTGGTTCGTACTGGAATGCAATATGATTTTCAATAAATTGAGGAGAATATAATTTCAACATCTCATTTACTAGCTGATTTAAATCCACTTTCTCGTAATGAACTTCCATCTTACTATTTTGTAATGTTGATAGATTTAATAAATCGTAAACCATTTTCTCCATTTTATTTGCTTCATCCATGATAATGTCGAGGTATTCTTGATGTTCCTCCTCTGTTTGATTTACACCAACTTGTAATCCTTCAGTGTAGCTTTGAATGATTGTAATAGGCGTCTTCAATTCATGGGAAACATTTGATATAAAAGTTCGGCGTTTTTTTTCGAACTTCACCTTTTCCTCTAGTTCATTCATTAATGTTTTATTTTTGATACTCAACTTTTCAATAAAATCTGAAATGATGTTACTTAATTCATTCATTGAATAGCCTAGTTCTCCAAGTTCATCCTTCCTATTGCGATTCCACTTTCTCGAAAAGGACAAACTAGTCATTTCTTTTGCCATACTATTAATTTCTAAAATCGGTCTTGTAAATGATTTAGCCATTATTAATCCAATGACTGTTCCAACACATAAAAGCGCTAGACCAATATAAATTAAAAAATAATTGTATATCTCTACACTTTCATTAATAGCTGTTATTGGTGTACGTATAATCAAAATTTTATCTCGATCGAGCTTACTTCCGACTAAAAGAAACTCTAACTCTATACTTTTTAAATTCGTTTTTGTGACATAAAAAGTTTCTTTCTTTAATTCTTTTTTCAACCGATTCATACCGTTTTCGGATACATTCGGTTTATTTTGTAAATCTTCAAATTCATCTATTGTACGGAGCTTTTCTTTACTATCTCCTTTTAAAGTACTATATAAAGTGATCCCACTTGAAGAAAGAATTTCAATTGAAAAACCATGAGATTTCTCTAAATTATCAACAAATGAAATGAGCTGATCATTATTTTTTTGTTCGTATAATCCTTTTAATTCCTGACTACTATTTTTGATTTTGTTTGTCTTTTGATGAATATAAAATGTTTCTAAAAAGAACAGATTAATTAATAGTCCGATTCCGACTAAACTAATAATTAATAAAATAAATGTAAGCAATAGTTTTGAACGAATTGATTTCATTTATGAAACCTCAAAACGATAACCAACTCCGCGAACAGTGTGAATATAGGAAGAACAAGTTCCTAGCTTTATACGAAGTCTATTAATATGTGTGTCTAATGTTCGATCTTCACCATAGTATTCATAGCCCCAAACAGCAGATAAAATTTGTTCTCGCTCTAATGCTAATTTTTGATTTTTAATAAAATAATAGAGTAAATCAAATTCCTTCTGCGTCAGGATAACTTGTTGATCTTGTATAAATAATTTTCTTGCGCTAAAGTCGATCTCTATATC